>JAITHG010000052.1 GCA_031280075.1 Eubacteriales Family XIII. Incertae Sedis bacterium
CATCGTCGAGCGGCTCGGGCGCGAGTTCGACCTCGGCGTCATCACCACATCGCCGAGCGTCATCTACCGGATCGTCCGCACCGACGGTGTGACCGAAGAGATCCAGAACCCTTCGAACCTCCCGGACACCGCTGCCATCGACCACATTGAGGAACCCATCGTGAAGGCGGACATCATGATCCCGAAGGAGTACGTCGGGCAGGTCATGGAGCTCTGTCAGGACAGGCGCGGGCGCCTGCTCCACATGGAGTATCTGACGGAGACCCGCGTGCAGCTGCACTACGAGATGCCGCTCAACGAGGTCATCTACGATTTCTTCGACGCGCTCAAGTCGCGCACGCGCGGCTACGGCTCGCTCGACTACGAGTTCATCCGCTACGAGAGCTCAAAGATCGTCAAGCTTGACATCCTGCTGAACAAGGATCAGGTGGATGCCTTTTCGATGCTCGTGCACGAGAGCAAGGCGTACCAGCGCGGGCGCTTCGTCTGCGAGAAGCTCAAGGATGTCATTCCGAGGCACCAGTTCGAGATCCCCATCCAGGCATCCATCGGGCAGAAGGTCATCGCGCGCGAGACCGTGCGCGCCTTCCGCAAAGATGTCATCGCCAAGTGTTACGGAGGCGACATCTCACGCAAGAAGAAGCTGCTCGAAAAACAGAAGGAAGGCAAGAAGCGCATGCGTCAGTTCGGCTCGGTCGAGGTGCCGCAGGAGGCGTTCACCGCCGTCCTCAAGTTCGACGAAGGCAAGTGACATGGGCTTTCCCTTGGTCGCCACACCGTCATGAAGATGCACCGCAGGCCACTCGGCATCTACATCCACATCCCCTTCTGTGCGCGCAAGTGCCGCTACTGCGACTTCCTCTCGTTCGACGACGCAGACGAGGCGCTGCACAGGCGCTATGCAGCGCAGGTCGTTCAGGAGATCGTCGGGCGCAGCCGTGTTTTCGGTAACTATTTTATTGTAGACTCAATCTTTGTCGGGGGCGGCACGCCGACCCTGCTTCCCCCGCGCCTGCTTGACGAGCTGCTGGATGCGCTCTACGCCCGGTTTCGCATAGCGGCGGGCGTGGAGACGACGGTCGAGGCAAACCCGGGCACAGTCGGTCAGTATGACCTCCTGGAGCTGCGCCACGCGGGCGTGAACCGCCTCAGCTTCGGCGTGCAGTCCTTCGACGAGGGCAAGCTGCGCATCCTGGGGCGCATCCACAGCCCGGCGACCGCCGTGCGCGCCTTCTCCGCAGCGCGGCGCGCGCGTTTCAGCAACATCAACATCGACCTTATCTTCGGCGTGCCGGGCGAGACGCAGACCGTCTGGAAGCGCGACCTCGCCATGGTGCTGGAGCTCTCCCCGGAGCACATCTCGTTCTACGACCTGCAGGTCGAGGAGGGCACGCCCCTGCACGGGGACATCGCCGAAGGCAGGCTGGTGCCGATGGACGACATCGAGGATCGCCGCCTGTACCACCTCGCCATCGAGACGCTGACCGAGGCAGGCTACGCACATTATGAGATCTCCAACATGGCACGGAGCGGTCGCCTGAGCCGTCACAACCTGAAATACTGGTCGATGGACGACTACCTGGGCATCGGGCTGGGCGCACACTCCTATATCCGGGGCAGGCGCAGCGCCAACAAGGAGGATCTCGCCGCTTATCTCTGCGCCACCGACGTGGACGCGATGACCGCCTCCGTTACGGTCAACCGAAAGAGCGACGACATGAGCGAGTACATATTCCTGGGGCTGCGGCGCACGGAGGGCATCAGCCTGGCCGCCTTCCGCAAACGCTTCGGCGTTGACTTCGACAGCCTGTACGCAGAGGAGACAAACGGGCTGATTGAGCGCAGGCTCCTGGACAGGGAAGGGGACATGCTCCGCCTGACGCAGCTCGGGCTGGATCTCTCGAACATCGTCTTCCGCGAGTTCGTCTGAGGGGCAGGCGGCAGGGAGCGTACCGTATTGGAAGAACCCACAGGTTTGCCAATAAAAGGAAGCCGGTGTATAATGGTGATATTCGGTATTGCTCCGGCAGCCAAACATTGGACACAAAGCGGTGTGCTGGACGGCGCGACTGTCCAAGGTTTGGCTGTCGGGGCAAAAATCAGACCGGGGATGAATAAGGAGGAAATATGATGAAATGCTCGAAGATGAAACTACTGGCTCTCATGCTGTGCCTGCTCCTGGGGGCAGTGACCATGCTGGGTGCGTGCGGGGGCAGTGGGGAGAACGCCGCAGGCGGGGGGGGCGGCGGCTCCTTGGCGGATCTGTACAAGCTGTACAAAGATGTCGCGGCGAAAATGGAAGGTGCCGACTCGGTGGCCATGGACTATGAGATGGACATCGCCATGGATTTCATGGGGCAGAGTGTCGAGATGAAAGGCACAGGCGACATCGTGGTCGTCCGGAACAGCGCCACCGACGTGCAGATGAAGATGGGTATGGCGATGCAAGCCGAGGCGCTCGGTGAGCAAGAGATCACGACATCCACCTACTTCAAGGACGGCATCATGTACATGGATGCGATGGGGCAGAAAATACAGCTCGCGACCGATGTCAAGGATGCCCTGAACCAGTCAAATGCGGAGCTGCTCGAGTTTGAGGAGAACGCTGTGCTGGAGGCGAGTTCCGAGAAGACGGCGGAGGGCACGCTCGTAAAGATGGCGATCGACGGCAAAGCGGTCGAGGCTCTCATGCAGGATCGCCTGCAGAACATGACAGGCGGGCTTTCGGGCGGCGGCACAGTCAGCATCGGCACCATCAATCTCGAACTGCTCGTTGACAAGGACAACAATATTCTCAGCTACCGGATGCTCATGGACATGAACACGCCGACGGGGGCAGAGGAGACGGATGCGGATGCGGAAGAAGCAGCGGCGGGCACCGAGATGGCGATGTCCA
>JAITHG010000057.1 GCA_031280075.1 Eubacteriales Family XIII. Incertae Sedis bacterium
CACAAGGCAGAGCACCAACAGTGCAGCGAGCATGCGCATGGGTCGTTTCCTCCCCCAAATGATAGAACCACTCATAGCAGTCCCCTTTCATGATTCCAGATACGATTGACCAATGACCAAAGCACAGGTGAGAAGTGATCGCTTCGTCTCATCTAATTCAAACACGAATGCGTGTGAAAATCAATGTTTTTTGCAAGTGCTCACACGAACAGATCCTCCATCTGCACCTCGGACTGGAACACCTGACTGTACTTGTTCTGCGCAACGCCATAGGTGGTGACCATCGTCAGGTGGAGTGCCTTTTTTGTCTTCGTCTTCTGCTGAAAGGCCTCCCGTTTGTCCCGAAGCGCAAGGTCATATTTTCGGTCAATCGAAAACTGCCCCTCGGCGAATTTCATCTCACAGAGGTTGATGATGCCGTCGTTTCTGTCCAGCACCAAGTCGATCTGTGCACTCTCCCCGCGCCAAGCGCCCGCCGAGGTCAGCACGCCCGAAATCCCAAGCGCCGCCTTGATCTGCGGGACGTGTGCGAGACACACCTGCTCGAAGGCATAGCCCTGCCACGCCCGCCGCGCACCGCTGCCGCTACCGCTGCTCCAATAATTCTCACTGCCCGCGCCCTTCCCCATCCACTCTAGGTGGAATGCGGAAAACGGGTCGCAGAGCTGGTAGAGCGCTCCGTTCCTTCTTCGCCCGAACGGGGCGTACTGCCGGAGGAAGCCGCTCTCTTCCAGTTCCTTCAGGATGCGCGTCAGGTTGCCCCCGTCCGGGAACCCCACCTTCGCGCTGATTTCTTCTCGGCTGATGCCCTGCCGCCTGCGCCTAGCAGCCTCAACCACTTCCGCGTATTTCTCCGGGTGCGAGAACAGCGATGCGAACACCGTGTCATACTCATGCTGCAGCGGCGCATTCTCGGCGAAGCACAGACGGTCGACGTTCTGCTGCAGACTGTACCGACTGTCCAACAGGTTCAGGTAATAGGGGATTCCGCCAAAAACCATGTAGCAGACCACCATGTCGTACTCGTTCATCCGGATGTCATTGGCATCGAAGAAAGCCCTGCACTCCCCCAGCGTGAACGGCTTCAGGGCAATCTGCTGCGTCACCCTGTTATACAGCCCCCCTCTGTTCCGGAATACTTTTTTTGTGATCCATGCGGCTGCGGAGCCGCATATGATGAACGTCAGCCTCTTTTCTCCGGCACCCCAGCCGTTCCAAAAATGTTCCAAGGCAGGGACAAAGTCGGAGCGCTTGTTGTCCATCCAGGGCAACTCGTCAATAAACACGACCCGCCGCTTTTCGGCGCTGCGTGCCAGCAGGCTGCGCAGCGTGTCGAATGCGTCGAACCAATTGGCAGGCACGTCCGTCCCATCCCAGCCAAACTCCCGCAGCGCCCTTGCAAACTCCGCAAGCTGTTTTTTTGCATTCACGCCAGCAATCCCTGTATAGGCAAATGTGAACGCCCCTTCGAACGTCTCGCGGATGAGCCATGTCTTCCCGACACGCCTGCGACCGTAGACTGCCACGAACTGTGCGTCCTCCTTCGCGGCGGCATTCCGCAATATGCGTTGTTCTTCCCTGCGCCCGATCATGCCCTGCCTCCTTTGCCCACTGCGATGAGGTGCGCAAAAATGCGGAAACCTTGTCTTTTTTGGCAGTTTCCGCATTTTATAATCATGGATCTGCCATTACACCTGTCATGACATTATAGCATAAATGTTGCTATTTAGCAGCTTTGCCGCAATAATGCCGATGCGATAGCGCTGGAGGATTGTGTTGAAAAATGCGGAAACACCACTTTTTATGGCAGTTTCCGCATTTTACGCGAACGCCTCTGCCGCTGCGGATCGACTTCAAAGGGTGCGGATCTAGTCTGTGGAGTCAGGGCGCCCCTGTTCCCTGCGAAGGATCTCTTCCGGGATGTTTTTGAACTCATCCTCGAAGGCATTGATGATCGCCATGTTCTCGGTTTCCGTCTTTTGGCTGAGCCTCGACAGCAGGAGCAGGGACTCCGTCTTCCCCGTGTCGTACATCTTCAGTGCACGCCCTTCTATCATGCGGCTGCGGTCTGAGTCAATGACGATGCCGTAACCCAGCTCGGCGTACATCAGGGCGCTGTCGCGGTCATACGTCCAGAGGATCTCGTCCGGCACGAGGGACCACTTGTCCACCTCGTGCTTGAGGCGCGCGTTGTGCGCGAGGTTATCCTCCCCCTCAAGCATGTCGGAGATGTAGGGCAGGGTCATGAGATCCTCGAAGGTCGCGCCCTCGGTCGCCTTCGGGTTTGTGTCCGACACCATGAGGTAGAGCGGGTTCACGATCAACTCTGTCCGCGCCGCCTCAAAGCCCTCCGGCAGGAAGCGCTCGAGCAGCATGACGAAGTCGACGAGCTCGCGCCCAAACTGATCGAGCAGCACCGAGGGCGGCGCGACGACGACCTGCACGGTCGTCAGCGGCAACACCGCCTTCACGCGCTCGATGACGCGGATGATGGGGGCGGTCTCCATGTAGCTCTGCACGCCGACGCGCACCCCCTTGCTCCCCTCGCCCTGCGTCTCGCGCCGGATGCGGAGGATGCCTTCCTCGTATTCCTGGTTGATCGTGTTGAACAGGTCGTAGTACTTGCGCCCCGCAGCCGTCAGCGCCACGTTCCGCGTGTTGCGGATGAAGAGCTGCGTCTCCAGCTCGTCCTCGATGGAAGCGATGCAGCGGCTCACCGACTGCTGGGACATGTAGAGCAGCTTGGCGGTCTTCGTATAGCTGAGCGTCTCCGCAAGCGTCAGGAACGCAGTGATCTTGTTGTTGTGAAACATGCCCCATTATACCATAGGCAGAGAAGGAGAGGG
>JAITHG010000129.1 GCA_031280075.1 Eubacteriales Family XIII. Incertae Sedis bacterium
TGTCGATGCCGGTGGCTACGACATAGTTGGCGATAGCGACGGCCTTTTCGCTCATCCACTCCGGCGCGCAGCCCACGATGGGAAGCTGCGTCGTAAGGACGCCCCAATCGTCCGCGATCTCGTTTACAAGCAGCATCATGCGGCTGATGTCCACGCAGGCACCCATGTGGAGGATGGGCGGGATGCCGACGAGGGTGCAGACCCGGCGCAGACCGTCGCCGCAGATCTCCTTCGCATCCTTGCTCATGAGCCCTGCCTTCGTCGCCGCCTGGGCGGCGCAGCCCGTCGTGACGACGAGGACGTCGTTCTTCAGCAGGGTCTGCATGATCTCGATGTGGGAGAAGTCGGGGCGCACCTTGGGGTTGTTGCAGCCGACCATGGCGACCGCGCCGCGCAGGACACCCGACTTGATGGCATCGATGACGGGCTTGTACGTCCCGCGGTTTTCGAGGTGGCTGTTCGTCACGCCGTCGAGCTCTTTGATGATCTGCTCGTTGGGGTAGCCGACCGTCGCCTTTTCCTTGCTCTTGGGAATCCAAACCTTGGACGGGTCGCGGTTTTCGAAGTTGTCGATGGCATCCTTCACGATCTTCATCGCCTGGTCGAACGCCGTCTCCGGCTCAAACTTGACGTATTCGGAACCGGGGATGCGCGCCACGGGCGAGGAGGTCACGAACTTCGTGTGGAAGCAGTCCGTGAGCTTGCCGAGGGCGGGGAAGATGCACTGGACATCCACGCACATCATGTCGCAGACACCCGTGAGGACGGCGTTCTCCTGCTGGAGGAAGTTGCCGACCATGCGGATGCCGTGGCGCATGGCGACTTCGTTCGCCGTGCAGCAGAGCCCGACGATGTTGATGCCCTTGATGCCCTTGCTCTTGCAATAGTCCTGCATGTCCTTCGTCTCGGCGGCCGTCACGACCATCTCTGAGAAGGCGGGGTCGTGCCCGTGCACGACGAGGTTGACCATGTCCTCCTCGAGGACGCCGAGGTTGCCCTCCGTGTCCCGGGCAGTCGGCGTACCGAACATGATGTCGGTGAATTCCGTTCCGATCATCGAGCCGCCCCAGCCGTCCGCCATGCCGACGCGCAGGCTCTGCCGCACCAAGGCTTCGGCATCCGCCGTGTTGCCCATGTGCGTCATGTGCAGGGCGGTCGCGATCTCGCGGTCGATGGCGCGCGGGGCGATCTCCTCCTCGGCCCAGAGCTTCTGCCGCTCGTCCGTGCCGCGCTTCAGCAGCTCGAGCGTCCCGAAGGGCTTGCCGAACTCCATGAGCCCGAACATCGCGACCTCATGGGCGATCTCGTAGACATCGCGCCCCTCGGTCCGGATGCCCCACTCCTCGGCGAGCCGGATGAGCTTCGCCTCGTCGCGGACTTTGTAAGGGCCGTCCTCGCTCGTCGCCAGCAGGGTGTGCGCAATCTCGCGCGCGTGGTCGGAATGCGCGGCGGAGCCTGCCGCCGCCATGCGGAGGTAGTGCCTGCCTGCGATGGTGTGCGCGTCCGCGCCGCAGATACCGCGATCTGCCTTCGGCGTGATGCGGCAGGGCCCCATCGAGCAGATGCGGCAGCAGATGCCCTCCTCGCCGAACTTGCATTGGGGTTTCTGTTTCTCTTTGCGGTCTGCCCAAGTCTCCGCACAGGACTCACATGCCAGTGCGTGCAGCTTTTCGGTGTCCGCTTCCATCTGTTCTATTGTAGTGAAGTTCAAATCCGGTTTCACGGTACCCATCCTTTCTCTTGGCACAATGCTTTGGCGGCTGTTGCTGTTTTGCGATGACGGCTGTTTCTGTTGTTCTTGTTCTTGTTCTTGTTCTTGCTCTGTCGTTCTGTCCTTGTCCTAGGATCTATTTCGGGATGATCTCATCCAAAATCGCGTCGAAAGCCTTGCGCGCCGCCGCGTCCTCCGGCAGCGTCACGGTGGGCTTCCCTGCGCAGTCGTATTCGTAGATAAGGGGGTCGGCGGGGACGACACCTGCCAGTGCAAGCCCGTGCTTCTCGATCTCTTCCCGCGTGCCCTCGTCGAGCCTGCCTTCCGGAGCCTTGTTGACGATGAGCCTGACCGCCTGCGGGTTGAGCCCGATCTCGTCCACGAGGTCACGGATGCGCGCCGCCGCCTGGATGCCCCTGCGGCTTGGGTCGGATACGAGCAGGATGATGTCCACGGTGGGCAGTACGCCGCGGCTGATGTGCTCCATGCCCGCCTCGTTGTCCACGACCATGTACTTGTAGCCGCCCGAATACTTCTGGATCTGCGTCTTGAGCAGCCCGTTCACGAAGCAGTAGCAACCTGTGCCCTGCGTGCGCCCCATGACGAGCATGTCGTAGTCGTCCTCCTCGAAGAGCGCTTCGGCGAAACGCCCGTCCAGGTACTCCTGCTTCGACATCGCCGCCGGGATCGGGTTTGCGGGGTCGAGATCTGCCCGCATGACCGTTTCGCGCAGCTCGCCGAGCGTCGTTTTGACCTCCACGCCGAGCACTTCGTTGAGATTGGAATTGGCATCCGCGTCCACGACGAGGATCGGTCTGCGCCCCGTCTTCGCGAGGTAGTCGATGAGCAGCCCCGTCAGGGTCGTCTTGCCTGTTCCGCCTTTGCCTGTTACTGCAATGATGTTTGCCATGCTGTCCTCCCATCCATTTGATACATCTAACTTATAATGGAAGGGGCTTGGATTCTTGTACTCCTGTCAACACTTTTGTTATTTTCTTATCCTCCTGCCCCGGATGGGCGGGTGTGGGTGCGCATCCGGGGCGGGGGGATGTGCCAGGCAGCCTATTTCTTGCCCCCGATCAGACCGTTGCGGAATGCCTTGAGATAACGGCGGCAGCCCTTGTCGTTCTCGAGCAGGGCATCCGTCGCGAAGAGCGTGGCGCGCATCTCTTCCGAGGTCGGATCCATGATGGCGCTGTCCATGCCGGCCGCCATTGCGAGGGCGAGGAACTGCGTGTTGATCGCCCGGCGGAAGGGCATGCCGAAGGAGATGTTCGAAAGCCCGGAGGTCACGTGGACATCGGGATACTTGTCCTTGATGAGGCGCACGGCATCGTTGAAGACGGTCAGAGCCTCGCCAGTGGTGGCAAGCGTCGTCACGAGCGGGTCGATGTAGATGCGGTTTGTGGCGATGCCGAAGCCCTTCGCCTTCTCGATGATGCTGGTGGCGATTGTGAAGCGCGTCTCGGCATCCGTCGGGATGCCGTTCTTGTCGCAGGTGAGCGCGACGACCTGCCACTCGGTGTCCGCGATGACCGGGAAGAGCTTGTCGCACTTCTCGCCTTCGCCGGAGACCGAGTTGATGAGTCCGGGCTTGTTTGCCTTCGGGAGCATCTCGATGATGAGGTCTACGTCGGAGCTGTCCACGGACAGCGGCGTGTCCACCACACCCTGCACGAGATCCATCAGCCACGCGAGGGTCTCCTTTTCGACCTCCGGCGCGGTGCCGGCACACACGTCGATGAAGGAAGCGCCCGTCTCCGTCTGCTTGACAGCCAGTTCCTTCAGGTAGGCTTCGTCGCGTTCTTCGATGGCTTTCAGGGTGGAGGGGATGAATCCGTTGATTTTTTCGCCGATGATGATCATTTTGCACACTCCTTACGTGAATGGCGTGACGGTCTGCGCGCACGCTCCCGGACGAATTGTTATGTCTTCATCGTACGCC
>JAITHG010000215.1 GCA_031280075.1 Eubacteriales Family XIII. Incertae Sedis bacterium
GGCGGTCTGGCAGCCAGCCCGGCGCTGTTCATTTCGCAGGGCACGCGCACGGGTGCGGTGGTCGGCGCGGTGGACACGCCTACCTACAATGAAGCGATTACACTGCCCCGTGTGGACGCGGTCTCTACCGCCACCTATGGCGACAGTGTGCACTTTGTGCCGGAGGGCAACCTCATCCTTGACGCGAGCAACCGCATGGAAAAGACGGATCCGTACGCCGGCATCCTCGGCATCAAGAAGGTGGATGTGCGCGTGGACTTCGACCTCTATGCGAACGCTGCCCTGCTTGATGCCGCTGGGGCACCGACGGCACAGTCCGCCGCCGTGCTCGGCAAATTCACGCAGGCGGGCTACGGCTTCACCGCGCTCCAAAAGGACTCTGACTACATCGGCACAGGCGGTGCGCCCCTCGCGTCCCTCGATGTCTACGCCGTGAAGCCCCTGCTGGTGGACGGCAGCTTCGGCGGACGCGCCATCATCGACGCGTCCGCCGCACGCGCCCTCCCCGGGCTGGGCAACGGCGGAAGCAGCGAAGGCGTGACCTACGGCGGCAACTGGGGCGACAAGATGACGGGCTTCAGCTTCGGAAGCGCAGCGGATCTCGGCGCTGAATTCGCCGGGGCAAGCTACTGGGACAATTTCGCAGAATACATCTATGGCGGCACGATTACCGACGAAAGCGGCCACATGGAGCCGCTCGTCTTCCTGCAAAACCTCTTTACGCACCGCATGCATGAGGATTTCGATGTGGCGATTTCGCCCTCGCGCTTCCCGCGCCTGGCGAGCCTCGACCCTGCCGGGACTTACTCGGTGCGCGTGTTCGCCGAGGGCTTTGAGGACATCACATTCGATTTCGAAGTGAAGGATTTTATCAACCAAAACGCAGCCGTAAACGGCTCTACCACGGTCAGCGTCGACCCGGCACAGCAAGGTTCGACCGATGTGCTGATCCAGCTGACGGGCATCTCGGACGAAGCCGCCTATGCGGCAGGTGCAACGCTCCGGAAGGGGGCGGTCAACGTGGCAGCTGCAGACTATGAGTTTGTGGCAGGTACGACCGGATCCGGGGAGGTCACGCTCCGCATCCATCCGAGCCGCTTCGCAGACACTCTGTGGCCAGGTGCCTACAGCGCCGTGTACGAAACAACAGGCGCTGTCTCGAAGAGCGTCGCCTTCACGCTGAAGACCGAGGTTGCCGTTGCCCTGCTTGCTCGGAAAGGCGAGCCCACAACGGGGTTCCAGCCAGGGCAGGGCGCATCCACCCCCTACAGGACGTACGCGTCCGGCAGCCTCTACATAGGAAATGCGGGCTTCGCGCAGACGCTCGTCATCGGGGGAAGATCTGGCTTCAGCACGCTGTCGCAGGACGGCGCCGCGGCGACTGCCATCGCGCTCGGTGGAGTGCTCAAACAAGAAGCGGATGGGTCGCGCTACATCGATTTGGCCAAGCTTACGCCAGGCAGCATCTATGCGCTCACCCTCGCCGCGCCAGGTTATAACAATCAGGTCTACCATATCAAGGTCGATGTGCCATACATCCCGCCGCTGGACGGTGGTGGTGGCACGCAGACAACCACTCCCCCTGCGCAGCAGCAGCCGCCCGGCGGGACGACGGACAAGCCGGGCACGCCTGATTCCGGTGCGCTCTCCGTGACAGCCCCCGGCAAGGCGGGCAGCGTCAAGCTGGTGGTCGGCAAGGCGAACACACGCAAGGTCACGGTCAGCTGGAAGGCATCCGCAAGCGCGACGAAGCAGCAGATCCGCTTCCGCGTGAAGGGCACGGCAGCTTGGAAGACCGTAACTGTGCCTGCAAACGCAACGAAGAGAATTCTTACAAAACTGAAGAAAGGCAAAATCTATCAAGTGCAGGTGCGCGGCATCCGCACGGAAGGCGGGAAGAATTACTACGGTGCGTGGAGTGCTGTAAAGAGCATCCGCGTGAAGTAAGGACTTCCAATAACAACAAGCCATACACCATTTCGGCGGCCCAACCTCTAGGGCGGGCTGTTCCGGGACCTCATCCATTGTAGTAGGCGCGGGCGTTATGCCCGCGCCTGTCTCTTTGGGCGGAACCGCAAAACAGTCGCAGGGCTGCCCCTACTTGTCCTCGAGCATCTTCTCGACTTCTGCCATCTTCCCGGCGGCGAGCGCTTCGGGGATGAACACTTTGCCGCATTTGGGGCAGCAGGGCACCTCGTGCGCGTACTTTCGCCCGAGGTATTCGAAGGATGTCTTGCGCGGCGCCAAGGGTAGGTCGCAGCGGTTGCAATGTATGGTCTGTGTGGTCTGCTCGCTCATCTGTTCCTCCGTCACCGCCGCAAGCTCGCAACCGGCAAATGTTGTGCCATCCGCATAGCCCGTCCGCTCATCCGCCTTCACCCACCAGGAAGTGCATCCGGTGGCTGTATACGCCGAGGATTTTGTAGGCGCTGTCCTCTGCCTGCGCCGCGTAGCGGATCCAGTAGGTCACGACCGGGCGGACGAGGGAGCAGATGCGCTGTTCACCCTCGCCATCCCCTTCGCGGAAGTAGTCTCCCGCGCGCTCTGCCTCGTAGACCGCCTCCCGGATTTCCTCCTCGCTCATGTAGTGGCGTTCCGCCTGGGCGGTGCCTTCCTCCGTAAACCGCAAGAAGAGCGTCGCCCACGGTGCCTCCTCGGGCGGGGGTAGGGACATGCCCGACGATTCCATGAGGCTGCGTCTCAGGCGCAGCTGGTTTTCGTTCTTCTCCCGCAGCGTAGGCGGCGGCGAGCCGGACGGGGGGGCGGCGAGCCCGCAGACAAGTTCCAGGATGTGCACGCTCGGCTTGCCTGCGCGGGCGAAGGCTTCCTGGCAGTTGGCGCAGCTCACGAGGTAGGGCAGCCCGCTGACCGCCGCACGCGCCTCGGTGAACGATTCCGTCAGCTGCGCGTTGGCAATGCCGGTATGCCCGCCGAAGCCGCAGCATTTGCCGCGCTCGGCGGCGGGCAGTTCCTCGGTGAGGATGCCGTAGCGCGCCGCAAGCGCCCGCACGGCAGCCTGCCGGGCGATGTCCTCCGCTGCGGCACAGGGGTCAAACACCGCATAGGGCTGCCCCGAGTCGCCTGCAGCCATCTCCGCGAACATCGCAAGCAGGTCGTCGCCGATGAGCTCGCCCCCGGGCGCAGATGCATTGCCGCCGGGCACGGATGCGCTATCGCCGGGCACGGATGCACAACCGCCTGGCGCGGATGCACTGCCGCCGGGCACGGACGCATTGCCTTGGGCAATCCCGTCCGGCATCGCACCGCAGGGGCGACCGCCCCGGTCGCCTGCATGGCGCTGGAGGTTCCGCGCGGTCGCCCCCACCGGCATCGCGTGTGCACCGCCGCCGAAGGCGAGCTGCTCGTAGACGGAGATGCGGGGGATGTCGGGGAGCAGCTCCGCGAACACCTTTTCGCAGTAGGCGCAGGCGAGCGCGACGACCGGCTTGCCCGCATCCTCCCAGAGCCCGCGCAGCCGCGCCAAGTGCCCCATGAGCGGCTCTTCCTGCCCCGCCCAGTAAAGCGGTGCGCCACAGCAGTCGAGCACGATGCCGACCCCGCCGCCCATGCCCACGCCAGCATCTGCCTCGCCCCCGCTGCCCATGCCCGCGCCAGCATCTGCCTCGCCCCCGCTGCCCATGCCTGCGCAAGCATCCGCATCCGCCGTCCCGCCCCCGGCATCCCCGCCGAGCAGCCGGTATGTCTCCAGCACAAGCTCGGGCGAGTAGGCACCCAGCCTGCATCCGGGGAAGAAGAGCAGGGAAGTCCTTCCCGGATCCGTCTTTGCCCATGCCGCTTCGCCTGTAGAAAAATCGAACTCGCGCAGCCAGAAGTCGTGGAATACTTTCGGCTCGCTTCCGACCGCCACGCGCCCCTTCCGTGCCAACAGGAACAGCTCCCCTAGGTCGATATCCACGGGGCAGACAGATTTGCAGTGCCCGCAGACGCTGCAGGAGTAGGTCTCGCGCGTGAGCTGGCAGCTGGAGAAGGGCGGGTTGGTGTGGGTGTCCGTGTATGCCTCGATGGCGATCTTCTTCGGGCTCTTCTTGAAGGTGGCAAGCATGGCGCAGGCATCCAGGCAGCGGCGGCAGTCGCAGCCCATGCAGCGCGCCGCCTCCGCTTCCGCTTCCTCCTTCGAGTAACCAGTCGCCATGTCCGCAGCGCGCACGGTGGGCGCAGGAGGCGTGCCGCTGTGGTCGAGGTAGTGCCTCTCCAAAGCGCGCCCGTCCTCTTCGCCGGTCTGCGCCGCGTTCCCGGTCATGAGCCAGGTCTCGATGTATTTCGAGGCGCGCGCGCCACAGGCGATCGCCTCCATCGGATCCAAGCCGCAAAGCTCGCCCCCGAGGAACACGCCGCCCTTGTCAATCGATTCGCCTGACGCGCCGTCCGCGTCAACCGCACTGCCTGCACCGTCCGCGCAGTCCGCGTCAACCGCGCTGTCCGTGCTTCCCGACCCAAACGCCGTCAAAAGCTCCGCGTCCCAAAGCCCAAGCCGCCCAAAATCCGCCCCGCCCGCGCCCGTCGCCACATATACCGCGTCAAAGCCATCCAGATCGTCCAACGAGCGGATTTCCCGCCCGAAGGCAAACTCGACCGTGGAAACTGCCGAAAACTGCAGGGCAAAGTCTGCGTCAAAAGCCGCAAACCCCGCGTGCCCGGCGAGCCGCCCGCCCCAGGCTTCCTCCCGTTCGAACACCGTCACCCCGTAGCACTTCTGCCCCAGCGACAGCGCGCAGGACAGCCCTGCCACGCCGGCACCCACCACTGCGACGCGCTTCTCCTTCGCAGGCAGCCGGTACGCGTCCGGCTTCTTGTTCTTCGCAAGACGCAGGCAGGCTGCCTCTATGTCGCGCACGCACAGCGCTTCATCGCCTATGTGCGTGCGTTGGCATTCCGCGCGGCAGCCCTCGGGGCAGAGCGTGCTCACGACCTCAGGGAAGAGCACGGCAGCCCGCAGCAGCTTATACGCCAAGTTCCACTTGCCTGCCGCAGCCCGCGCCAGGAAGGTACGCAGGTCAAAAAAGAACGGGCAGCCGTGCGAACAACTCGCCGGCTCCCCGTAAAAACAACGAGCGGTCAGTGCGGTCGTATCCTCAAGCGTCAGGCGCCCCAAAGGATCCTCCCCGCCCCATTAGAGCGGATTTGCGGCAATCTCCGCCAGCTCTTCCTCGAAGTCCTTGCCGATCACGTACTTCGGCGGGATGAGGCTCTCGCCCTTCTCGATCTTCGCAAGTCCTGCCTTCACCTTGTCCGGCGTGGCAGGCAGCTCGTAGATGCGCACGCCCGTCGCGTCCGCGATGGCGTTGATGACCGCCATGTGCCCGGAGCTCTGGAAGTCCTCCGAGCATCCGCAGGAGCCGTGCGGTCCCTTCGGGCGCGGGTTCTCGATGAAGACGAGGTTGAAGTCGTCCGGGATCATGTCGATGGTCGGGATACCGCAGGCGAGCATGTTGCCGTGTTTCGTGTCGGGCTGGTAGTCCTCACTGAGTGCAAAACCGATGCTGTGCGACAGACCGCCGTAGCCCTGCCCCTCGACCGCGAGCTGGTTGCCGATGACACCGACATCCGCGACCGTCGTGTACTTGAGGACTTGCGTCTTGCCTGTCGCCTTGTCGACTTCGACGAGGCAGGTGTTCACCGCGTACATGTAGGTCGGGTTCTTCTCGCCGTGCCCCGTGTTGGGGTCGAGCCCCATCGACAGCCCGTGGTCGAACTGGTCGTAGTGCCCGATGTACTTCGTCGGGATGCCCTCGGCGACCATCTCTTCATAGGAGCGATACGTGCCGTCGGGCTTGCGCATCGCGTCCATGAGCTTGTTCGCCCCATCGATGGTCGCGTTGCCGCCCATGTAGTGGCTGCGGCTCGCCGCCGCGACACCGGAGTCCGGGCAATACGCGGTGTCGTTGCTGACGATGCGGATTTGATCTGCCTTGATGCCGAGCGGCGCGAGCGCCTTGACCGTGTGCGTCAGCGAACCGATGTCGCCGCCCTGCCCAATCTCCTCCCAAGTGTTGTACTGGGTGATCGTCCCATCGGGCATCAGCTCGATGGCGATTTCGCACTTGTCGATAAAACCGAGCGTGATGATGAAGCCGCCGAGGCTGATGCCGACACCGACATCGCGCCCAGCCTGTTTTGCCGCCGCGGCCTCCGCCTTGTACTGGTCGTAGACGGGCTTGATCTTCTCGAGCATAGCAGGGTAATAATAGTCGTGGTATTCGCAGCTGTTGATGGTCAGGTCACCGGGACGCGCCGCGTTCTTGTAGCGGAATTCCCAGGGATCCATGCCCACCGCCTCCGCCGCCATGTCGATGAGCGCTTCCGTCGCCGTGTAGACCTGCGGCGCGCCGAAGCCACGGTAGGCGGTGTTGAAGGCGTGGTTGGACGCACCGCCCCTCGCGAGCGCCTTGAAGTTCGGTACGTTGTAGCCGTGGAAGCCGACGCTGACGAGATTGTGGAAGATCTTGCTGCCCATGACGGCATACGCGCCGTGGTCGAGCGCGAGGTCGTACTCTGCGGCAACGATCTTGCCCTCCTTGTCCACGGCGAGCCGCCCGTTCGTATAAGTGGAAGAGCGCTTGCCCGTCGTGTGGTTGAATTCGGGGTAGGTGAGCGTCATCGTGCAGGGCTGTTCAAGAATCTGCACGCAGGCGGCGACGAGGGCGAAGGTGTTCGCCGAGGTGGAGTAGCCGAAGCTGCCGCCCGCCGGGTTGCCGATGATGCGGATCTGATCCTCTTCCAGACCGAGCGCGTGCGAGAAGGCCTCGACGTTTTCGCCGATGGCCTGCGACTTGCACTGGACGGTCAGGCGCCCCTCCTCATCGTAGTATCCCTGCACGACATCCGGCTCGATGGGCAGGTGCGGCTCGTGTTGGGAATGGAAGCTGCTCGACACGACGACGAGCCCCCCGTCCTCCGCTTCCCCGAAGATGTCGGCAGTGTCCTCGCCCTTGTAGACAGGCTGGGACAGATAATAATTGGGCACGCCCGGATGCAACTGCACCGCATTGGGCTGGAAAGATTCGAGCACAGAGAGATAGGAAGGCAGTTCTTCGACCTCCACCTTGACGAGCTTCGCCGCAGCGCGCGCGTTCTTCTCACTGTCCGCAGCGACCACGGCGAGCACGTCGCCGAGCCGGTGTATGACATCGCCCGTGATGATGGGGAACTCGGTCAGCCCCGTACCCTTCTGGCGCGGGATGACGGCGGGAAACTCGATGTTGTTGGGACCCTTGATGTCCTTTGCCACGATGACCTTGGCCACGCCGGGTGCCTTTTCCGCCTCGGAAATGTCGATGCTCTTGATCTTTGCGTGCAGAGTGGTGGAGAACACGGGCACGAGGTGCAGCACGTTTTCGGGCATCTTGAGCTTGATGTCGTCGCCGTAGTCCGTCAGTCCCGTGACCTTGCCGAGCGCGGTCGGGCGCGGTCGGCGGCTCCCGTAGATGTCCTGCTCTCCCTCGAAGTCGTAGATGATGTCGTCCATGGTCTTCTCGCCGCGCAGCACGGCGGCTGCCTCCATGACAGAATCGACGAGTGGCTTGTACCCCGTGCAGCGGCAGACATTGTTGTGCGACTTGAACCATGCCCGCACCTCATCGCGCGACGGCGACGGGTTCTGCCCGAGCAGGGCGTATGCCGATACGATGAAACCAGGTGAGCAAAAGCCGCACTGCACGCCGCCGTAGGTGATCCACGCCTGCTGCAGAGGGTGCAGCCTGCCGGGCGCGCCGATGCCTTCGATGGTGGTGATCTCGGCAAACTCCGCGACTTTCGCCATCTTGCGGTTGCAGCTCCGGATGACCTCGCCGTCCAGGATGATGGAGCAAGCGCCGCAGACACCCTGCCCGCAGCCGACCTTGACACCCGTAAGCCCCAGCCGGCGCAGGACGGTCGCAATGCTGTCCTTCTCCGGGTCGTAGAGAACAAAACGCTCAACGCCGTTGATCGTGAGGCTCTTCCGCTGTAATTTGAGCATAACCTTTTCCTCCGTCGTATGAATATCGAGTAGACAGATAATGTGGTGTTGGGGCGCGCCGGGCATTCGGCACAACCTTGTACCAATTATAACACGAAACATTCCGATGCGCCCTTCAATTGTCCATGCATAAAAAACATCGCTGCCCAAGAGATCGTTGGGCTGGACGTGTCGAGGAAGAATAAAACCGAGCCCGCCCTTCCAACGGCCAATCGAGGGTTGGAGAATTGCCCGGTTGCGCAAGGCATCCCTCTAAACGGTCGGCGTTTCAACAAGGCTGCTGCAAAACCTTTCGGAAAAACAGGTGCGCTCTTACCCCTGCGGTTGGGTTTTGCTAAAGTCTGTCCGGTTTTCATGTGCAACGGGAAATCCCTTTGTCTGTGCGCGTGTGCTTGGTTCCGTTGCAATTTACACATCGAATGGATATTTCTGATGAATGGCAAAAATACAGGTTTGTAACCAGCGCAAGCATTCGTCCTTCGATTTTTGGATTATTGTATGAATGTTACGCTCCATTATGTCTGGTGGGGTTGTGCCATATTTGCATTCGGTCTAGAATACCAAACCAAGGGTATGCGAGTCCGCCTTCCGGGGAGGGCAATGCCAGAATACGAAAGCTGCGAGGTGTGCAAATGAATCAAAATACGCCATTGTTCCAAATTGAAACGAGCGGCTACAACCGGCAGCAGGTGGAAACCGTGTTGGCAAAGCTGGAGGAGCAGTACAGGGATCTGTACGCGCAGTGGAAGGCTCTGAGCGAGCAGAATGCCGCACTCGCCGAGGACAGCGCCGCCCTTCAGTCCGCGAATGGGCAGTTGGCAGCCGAGCTGCAGAGCCGGCAGATCGAAAACGGGAAACTGCTTGCCGAACTGCAAGGCAGGTACGGCGAGTATGGGCAGCTGAGCGCCGATCTGCAGACGAAG
>JAITHG010000321.1 GCA_031280075.1 Eubacteriales Family XIII. Incertae Sedis bacterium
GGACGGCGAGCTGTACATCGGCGACCGTCTTGTCAACAAGGTGGACGCACGGGATCGGGACATCGCCATGGTCTTTCAGAGCTACGCCCTCTATCCGCACATGACGGTCTACGCGAACATGGCGTTCGCCCTCAAGCTGCGCAAAGTGCCGAAGGACGAGATCGACCGCAAAGTGCGGGAGGCGGCAAAGATCCTCGACATCGAGGGCTTTCTGGCAAGAAAGCCGAAGGCGCTTTCGGGCGGGCAGCGACAACGTGTCGCCATCGGGCGCGCCATCGTGCGCGATCCTGAGGTCTTCCTCATGGACGAGCCCCTGTCCAACCTGGACGCAAAACTGCGCAACCAGATGCGTGCGGAGATCATCCGTCTGCGCAGCCGCATCAACACGACCTTCCTCTACGTGACGCACGACCAGACCGAGGCCATGACCCTCGGCGACCGCATCGTCATCATGGACAAGGGCAGCATCCAGCAGGTCGGGACACCGGACGAGGTGTTCAATTTCCCTGCCAACCTCTTCGTGTCCGGCTTCATCGGTGTGCCCCAGATGAACTATTTCAGCGGAAAGCTCTACGAAGAAGGTGGCACGTTCAAAGTCGGCGTGGGGCGCACTGTCACGGAGCTGAATGCGGCTGGGCAGTCTGCGCTGCGGAAGCACGGCTTCTCTGGGGTGCGCGAGGTTGTCGTCGGGGTGCGCCCCGAGCATGTGGTCATCCGTCACGGCGAAGACGTGACGAAGGCAGGCACAATCTCTTCTGTCATCTCCGTTGCGGAGCCCATGGGCAGCGAGATGCTGCTGCACGTCGATGTGGAGGACGGCTTCGTCAGTGAGCAGAGTTCCGACATCATCCTGCGTGTCATCGTCAATGAGAATTCCCATGCCTTTGTCCCCGATATGAAAATCGGCAAGCCGGTCGCCTTCTACCTGCATCCGGACATGATCCACATCTTCGACGAGCAGACGGGGGATAACATCGTCTATCCGTATGTGCACAAGGGATAGGCAGAGGGCAGACGGAGAACGGCGGGGGCAGACGGAGCCGGTGCGATGTGGCGATGTACCGGAGTGCATGGGGGATTGCAATTGATGCGGAAAACACTGCATGGCATAGAAATGGACTTGGGTGCGCGGCGCGACCTGCTGCCGGCACTCGATCCGGGTTTTGTCCCGCTGGGGCTGTTCCTTGCGTCCTACGGGGAGCGGGCAGGGCAGACACTGCGTTTCGCGCTGTCAGAACCCGGCGGGCGCGTGGTGGTGCGAAGCATGGGTATCTGCGGTACGGACAGGCTGCGGGAGGCGGATCTGTATGCAGCCTCGCAGGCTGTCAAGCTGCTGCTTTGGCAGGTGGGCGGCTCTGCGCTCTGGCTCGAGGGCGATCTGGCCGTCTGCGAGGCGGTCGCGGCGGCGTACCGCCCCGGCGGCGCGCGCGCCTTCGACGCGGGCTTCATGGAGACGGTGTACGGGCAGCCCTTCGCCGTCCATGTGGGGGAGGGCATCCCCGCGCCCAAGGACGATGCCCCGGCGGCGGGGCGCAGTTTTGCTGGCTGCCGCATCGGCTTCGACGCGGGTGGCAGCGACCGGAAGGTCAGCGCCGTCATCGACGGGGAGGTCGTCTATAGCGAAGAGACGGTTTGGACACCGAAGACCATGGCAGACGGTCTATATCATGTGGACGGCGTGCGCAGCTCGCTCCGTGCCGCTGCGGCGCACCTGCCGCGCGTGGATGCCATCGGCATCTCGTCCGCCGGCATCTATGCGGACAACCGCACGCTGTACGCGCAGCTCTTCGGCAAAGTGCCTCCCGCGCAGTTCGATGCCCTCATCCGCGACATCTACATCGAGGCGGTGAAGGAGTTTGGCGACGTTCCGCTGAAGGTGGCGAACGACGGCGACGTGACAGCGCTCGCGGGCTCGGTGGCTTTTGGGCGCGACAACCTGCTGGGCATCGCGATGGGCACGAGCGAGGCGGTGGGCTTCATTGACAGGGAGGGTCGCATCACGGGCTGGCTCAACGAGCTGGCGTTCGCGCCCGTGGACGCATCGCCGCACGCGGAGGCAGACGACTGGTCGGGTGACATCGGTTGCGGTTACCAGTATTTCTCGCAGGAGGCGGTCATCCGGCTTGCGGGGCAGGCCGGCGTGGATCTTTCGGGTTGCGGAACGCCGGGCGAGAAGCTGAAACAGGTACAGGATCTGCTCGCGGCGGGCGATGCGCGCATCCCGGAGGTCTACCGCTCGGCAGGGCGCTACCTCGGGCACACGACACCGCTCTACCACCGCATGTACGGCGCGGACAGCTTCCTGCTGCTCGGCCGCGTCATGAGCGGGCAGGGCGGGGAGATCCTCGTCGAGAGCGCCCGCGAGGTCATGGACGAGCTCTACGGGGACTGCCCTGTGGAGTACATCCTGCCGAACGAGGAGTTTCGTAGGCTCGGGCAGTCCGTAGTAGCTGCGAGCCTGTCGACGCTTGCGGCGAAGGAGGCGAAGGAGGCGGCGGGGTCGGCAGAGACTGCGCAGGCAACGGGCGATGACAGCAGCAGAGGGGAATGAACGAAAAGGACGGTGCATGCCATGGGCGAAACGTATGAACTGGCAAGGGCAAATATCTTCACCGGTGACGGGTTCCGCGTGGGGAGTATCCGTTTTTCGGACTGCGTAGACAGGCTTCTTTTTGAAGACGAGGACGAAGGCAATGGCGGAGGTGGGGGACACCAAGGTGACTCAGACCCCACGCTGCCCCTGCTCATCCCCGGCATGGTCGAGCTGCACTCCCACGGGGCGCTGCTCGCAGACTTCAGTGACGGCGTGCCGGATGGGAACGCTGCCATCCTCTCGTACTATGCACGCAATGGGATCACGGCAGCCCTCGGCACGACGATGACTTATCCGAAGGCGCACATCCTGCGCGCCATGGACGCGCTGCGCCCGCACGTCGGGCAACGCCCCGGCGGTGGCGCGCGACTCCTCGGCGTGAACATGGAAGGACCCTTCCTCGCGGCAGGAAAGCGGGGCGCCCATCTCGAAGACTGTCTGCTCGCCCCATCCCTGGCGTTCTTCGAAGAGGCCATGGAGACCTCCGGCGACGCGATCCGGCTGGTCAGCCTCGCCCCCGAGCTCGAAGGGGCGGAGGGCT
>JAITHG010000322.1 GCA_031280075.1 Eubacteriales Family XIII. Incertae Sedis bacterium
CGACCTCTGGCGGGGCGGCAGGCACTACGTCACGCATAAAAAATTCCGGGTTTTGCGTGGAATAAGACAAGTACAAGATGGTAGAATAGAAGGGAAAAGGAGTTAGCGGCATGGGCGAACACGGTCTTGGACCACGAATCATACTGCGCTTCGAAGGCGGATTCCTCGACGGTCTGTACATCACCGAAACGGTTTTCTGGGCAATCATCGTCTCCGTCTTTCTGGTCCTCTTTGCAGTGATCAGTACGCGCAAGCTCAAGAAGATCCCGCGCGGCGCGCAGGCTTACGCCGAACTCATCGTAGAGTATGTCTATAAATTCACAAGGGACAGCATGGGGAAGGACAAGCTCATGTTTGCCCCCTTCATCGGGACTCTCTTCCTCTTTCTGCTCTTCGGAAACGCCCTCGGGCTGATCGGCTTCCGCCCCGTCACGGCGGACATGAACGCGACCTTTGCCTTGGGCTTTCTCGTGTTCCTCATGATCCAGTACAACGCCATCCGCTCCCGGGGCATCATCGGCTACTTGAAGCACTTCGCCGAGCCCTATCCCTTCATGATCCCGATCAAGATCATGGAAGAGATCACCTTCCCCGTGAGCCTCAGCTTCCGTATCTTCGGCAATATCCTTGCCGGGGTCATCATCATGGAGCTGGTGCTGGAGGCGCTCAAACATCTCTCGACCGAGGTCATCAAGCTGCCAATCCCAATCCTGCAGGCGGTGCTTCCGCTTCCGCTGAACGGATTTTTCGATATATTTGAACCCATCCTGCAGGCCTTCGTCTTCACGATGCTGACCATGACCTTCATTGCGAAGGCGATGGCGGCGCACAGTGAGCACTGAGCGGCGGGTGGGGCAATCATGATTGCGCAGGCATGAGCCGCGCGAAACATCTACGCAGGAGGTAGTATTATGGAAGGCATCAATCCCCAGGCATTTGTACTCGGCATGTCGGCGCTCGGCGCAGGCGTGGCCATGTTCGGCGCGCTCGGTGTCGGGCTTGGGCAGGGCATCGCAACCGGTAAGGCGGTAGAGGCGATCGCACGCCAGCCGGAGGCGAAGGGCGACATCACGACGACGCTGATCACAGGTCTGGCGATGTCGGAGACCTCCGTCATCTTCGCGCTCTTCGTCGCCATCGTCCTGACCTTCATCAACCCGCTCGTCGGCAAGCTGTGAGCTGCAGAGGGACGCGGACGGATGGTGCGCCAACCGGAATGGTTGACGCGAAACATGCCGGAAGCCGTCCGGAGACAGGGATGGGAAAGCTATGATATTGACACATGTGGTAATGGAGGCCCCGCTGATCGGTCTCAGCTGGACGCTTGCGATGGTGGCAGTGACCTTCATCGTGCTTTACCTCCTCCTGAAGAAGTACCTGTTCGACAAGGTGCACAACTTCATGGAGGCGCGTTCGCAGAAGATCGTGGATGCTTTCGAGAACGCGGAGGCAGCGGGACGCGTCGCGGACGAGCGGCTCCAGGAGTACAACGGGAAACTCGAGTCCATCGACCGCGAGCGCCGCGAGACGCTCACCGCCGCAAAGCTGAAGGCGGACGAGCACGCGAAGGGCATCATCCAGGACGCGGAAGGAAAGGCGGCGGAGCTGCTGAAGAACGCGCGCGAGGAGATCGAGCGCGAGAAGGCGCGCGCCATGGAGGACATGCGGGAGCAGGTCGCCATGCTCGCGGTCTACGCGGCGGAGCGGATCATCGAGAAGCAGCTTGACATGAAGGCGCAGCACGCCATCGTGGACAGCGTCCTCGAAGAGGCAGGCAGGGCGGAATGGAGAATCTGAGCGTCAACGAGGTATACGGCAGCGCGCTCCTCGACGCCTCGACGCAGCTCGGCAGGACGGATGAGTTCCGCGAGACGCTCGAATCGCTGCGCGCGGTATTCCGCGAGATCCCGGAGTTCTTCCTCCTGCTCAAGACACCTGCCCTCTCGGCAGAGCAACGCAGGGAGGTCGCCCGGAGAGCGCTGGCAGAAAAACTGCCCCCGGAGCTGCTCAACTTCCTATTTATCCTCATCGACAAGCGCCGCATCGGGCAGTTCGACGGCATCGTGAACGCGTTTGCCAGACTCGCCGACCGCCGGCACGGCATCACGAAGGGGCGCATCCTCTCGGCGGTTCCGCTGACGGAGGATCAGCATCGGAAGTTCGAGGAGGAGACGGGAAAGCTGTTGCGCATGAAGGTGGCGCTCATGCCGGAGATCAGCGCGGAGCTGGTCGGCGGGGTGCGCATCTATGTGGAAGGCAAGCTGATCGACGCGAGCATCCGCCGGAAGCTCGACGACATGAAGGAGCAACTGCTCAGATAGCCGCGCTTTGCGGTTGGACAGACGAAGGTCTGGATTACTGGATTAGGAGAAGGCAATGCAACTACGTCCTGAAGAAATCGGAGCGGTCATCCGCGAACAAATCAAGGACTACAAATCGGAGCTGGAGGTCTCGGACTTCGGCACGGTCATTCAGGTGGGCGACGGCATCGCGCGCGTCTTCGGGCTGGCGAACTGCATGGCAGGCGAGCTGCTCGAATTCCCCGGCGAGACCTACGGGATGGCGCTCAACCTGGAGGAGGAGAACGTCGGTGTCGTCATCCTAGGGCAAGACCGCCACATCCGCGAGGGCGACATCGTGCGTCCGACGGGGCGCGTCGTGCAGGTCCCCGTCGGCGATGCCCTCGTCGGGCGCGTCGTGAGCGCGCTCGGGCAGCCGCTTGACGGGAAGGGTCCCATCCATACGAAGGAAAACCGCGCGGTCGAGTACCCCGCGCCGGGCGTGCTCGCTCGCAAGTCCGTGAACCAGCCCCTCCAGACCGGCATCAAGGCGATCGATTCCATGATCCCTATCGGCAAGGGGCAGCGCGAACTCATCATCGGCGACCGCCAGACAGGCAAGACAGCCATCGCTATCGACACCATCCTCAACCAGGCGGGCAAGGATGTCATCTGCATCTATGTCGCCATCGGGCAGAAAAAATCGACGGTGGCACAGATGGCGCAGCAGCTTGCGGACAAGGGCGCGATGGACTACACCATCGTCGTCTCGGCGACTGCGAGCGAGGTCGCGCCCCTCCAGTACATCGCGCCCTACGCGGGCAGCGCGATGGCGGAATACTTCATGTACAAGGGCGGCGATGTGCTCATCATCTACGACGACCTTTCGAAGCACGCCGTGGCGTACCGCGCCATGTCGCTGCTGCTCAGGAGACCGCCGGGGCGCGAGGCGTACCCGGGCGACATCTTCTACCTGCACAGCCGCCTGCTCGAGCGCGCGGCGAAGCTCTCCGACGAACTGGGCGGCGGCTCGATCACTGCCCTGCCCATCATCGAGACGCAGGCGGGCGACGTATCCGCCTATATCCCGACGAACGTCATCTCCATCACGGACGGGCAGATCTTCCTCGAGACGGATCTCTTCTTCTCCGGGCAGCGCCCTGCCATCAACGTCGGCATTTCCGTGTCGCGCGTCGGCGGCAACGCGCAGATCAAGGCGATCAAGAAGGTCGCTTCGAGCGTCAAGCTCGAGCTGGCGCAGTACCGTGAACTGGCGAGCTTCTCGCAGTTCGGCTCGGACATCGACAAGGAGACGAAGGAGCGGCTCGACCATGGGCTCATTCTCATGGAAGTCATCAAGCAGCGCCAGTACAGCCCTGTGGCCGTGGAACATCAGGTCATGATCTTCTATGCAGCGGT
>JAITHG010000064.1 GCA_031280075.1 Eubacteriales Family XIII. Incertae Sedis bacterium
TGTCGGCGATCATGTCGCCCGTGTCTGCCGCCGCCGAAGCACTGCGCTTCGCAAGGTTGCGTACCTCGTCCGCCACCACAGCGAATCCGCGCCCATGCTGCCCGGCACGAGCCGCCTCGACGGCAGCGTTCAGCGAAAGGATGTTCGTCTGAAAGGCAATGTCGTCGATGACCTTGATGACGGACTCGATGGCGCGGCTCGAGACGCTGATGTCGTCCATCGCGAGCTTCATTCGATCCATCTTGACGCGCCCATCCTCTGCCTCCCCTGTGATGGCAAGGGAAAGCGAAGTGGCATCGCCGGTGCGCGCTGCGTTCTGCTGCGCCTGGTTTGCTATGTTTCGGATGGTCAGCAGCAGGTTTTCCACTGTCGCCGTCTGCTGTGTCGAGGACTGTGCGAGCGCGGCCGCACCGGCCGAAAGCTCTTCCGCGCCGCTGCCGATCTGACTGGCGGCGACGCGCACCTCGCGTACCATCTCGTTCAGGTTGTCCACTACGGCGTTCACGGCACTGCCGAGCGTGTCTTTCTCGCTGGCAAGCCTCGCTTTCTTAGTCAGATCCCCTTTCGCGACGACCTCCAGCACGGCGATCTGCTCGATCATACCCCGCATCATACGTTGAAAGCTCTTGCTGAACCGCCCGATCTCGTCCTCGTGGCGCGCATCGTCCATGACCTTGTTGCGCACGGTGTCGGAGAATGTCAGGGCACCCGTTTCTCCCACCTGCTCGACCACCTCCGAAATATTGCGCAGAGGCAGGAGCACGGTGCGCGCAATGCGCAGGGCAAAGAAGATGGCAAGCACCAACCCCAGAGCCATCAGGATCACCTGCAGCAGCATCATGAATACGGAGCTGTCACGGTATTCCTTGACAAGATTGTCGGCGTAGTCGACCTTGTGCCGATACACCACATCGATGAGGGTGACGACCCGATCCGCCGCGTTGTCCGCGGCATTGAAGAGCCGGATCTTCACAGCCTCGTCCTCGCCGCCCACCACTTCGAGGAACTCCGCCTTGGCGCGCACAAAGTCTATCAAATAGCTCTCCTCTGCCTTGGCGACCGCCTCGGCCTCCTTTGCGTTGGCGACCGTGTCCTTCAGCGCAGAGAAGCTCTCGGTGAAGTCCGCTTCCTGCTGCATCAGGAAGTCCTGCAGGGACGCGAACAGCAGTTTGTCTGCGTCGTAGCTCTGGATCATCTTCATCATGCCGACGCGCTGCGAAGACAGGTTGCTGTATATACTGGACAGGTTTGCGAGCGGCGCGATCGCATTCTCCTTGATGCGGACGTTGTTGTTCTCCAAAGAGACAAGCGCGACAATACCGATCCCGCCCACTGCGGAAATCATGATAGCGATTACCAAGAAGGTCAGCAGCAACCGCGTGCTGAACTTCATCCTCCGAATCGATTTCGTTCCCAAAACATCCCCCTCATCATCCTGACTTCCTGAATGCCCATCGCATTAGGATGGCCAATCCTGGTTCTATTATACATGATCTGCCTTCGGCTTGAAAGCGAGGGGGAGCCGCCGCCGCGCATATATTCCCGCGCTTTTTCACTTCTGGGAGTACCCTGACAGGAAGCGCTCCATCCTGTCGCATACGTCCGCGAGCACCGGCAGTTCCGGCAGAAAGACGATGCGGAAATGATCCACGCAGGACCAGTTGAATCCTCGCCCGTGCGTCATGAGGACGTGGTGGTCGTGCAGAAAATCCAAGACGAAACGTTCGTCGTCCACGATGCCGTAGCGCTTTGTGTCGATGCGTGGAAACAGGTAGAAAGCCGCCTTCGGCTTCACGGCGGACATGCCCGGGATGTCCGAAACCCGCCTGTGGATGTATTCACGTTGTTCGTAGAGGCGCCCGCCGGGGGCGAGCAGCGGCGCTGCGCTGTAGGCATCCGCCAGGGCGGCGCGAATGACGGACTGCGACGGCACGTTTGCGCACAGCCGCATCGACGAGAGCATGCGGATTCCCTCGATGTAGTCCGTTGCGCGGGACTTCTCGCCGCTGAGCACCATCCATCCGCAGCGAAACCCTGCGACCATATGGGACTTAGACAGACCGTTCATCGTGACCGTAAAGAGGTCTGGGGCGAGAGACGCGCAGCTATGGTGCACATGCCCGTCCATCACGAGGCGGTCGTAGATCTCGTCCGCAAACACGACGAGACCGTTCTGCCGCGCCACCTCCAGGATTTCCAGCAAGTTGTCCTTCGAGTAGAGCGCACCTGTCGGATTGTTTGGGTTGATGATGACGATCGCCTTTGTGCGGTCGGTCACTTTGCGGCGGATGTCCTCGATGTCCGGCATCCAGTCCGCCTGCTCATCGCATCGGTAGTGCACGACGCGCGCGCCGCAGAGGGCTGCGACAGAGGTCCAGAGCGGGTAGTCCGGCATCGGTATGAGGATTTCGTCGTTGTTGTCGAGCAAGGCCTGCAAAGCGATGCTGATGAGTTCGCTCACGCCGTTGCCTGTGTAGATGTCCCCCACCCCAAGCCCTCGGATGCCCTTGCTCTCGCTGTAGACCCGGATGGCTTCGAGCGCCTCCGGAATGCCACAGGAGTCGGAGTACCCTTCCGACGCACGGATGCCCTCCGCCATCGCCCGCTCCACGAAGCCAGGTGCATAAAGCCCGAAGGCGGCAGGGTTGCCTGTGTTCAGGGAGATGATCTCCCTGCCCTCCCGCGTCATGCGCGCCGCCTCTTCAGCGACCGGCCCGCGGATGTCATACCCTACGTTGTCAAGCTTGTTCGTCTTTCGAATGATCTTCGAATTTCCTTCGTCCATATTCCTCCGTGTTCTCTTTCTGTTCTATGTCTATGCCTGTCTGACTGCGCAGAACCCGCCCGGTGCAGGTTGCCGTTCACAATTATAGCACAAATCCCGGCTCTGCTCCCGCAATTGCCAGGATCTGTACAACTCCTCCCTTGCATCCGCACCCTTGATCCGGTGCTGATGCCACTGTCACGCGCCCTGCCGCCGCCCCCTACTCCGGCTGCCGGTTAGCGGCGACGATCGACTCGAGAAAGCTGATCGGCAGGTGCACTGCCGTGTCGAGTGCGAGATCGGGCAGGATGGCGCTCGCCTGTTTTGCGATCAGGTATCTGTAGGGCGGGACTCCGTAGTCCAGTGCTGCCTGCTCCTCTTCCGGTGTCACGTAGACGACCTGGACTTTCATGCCGCCAAACGAACGGCTCACGATGCCCGACAGCCACTCGTACTTCTTGTCGCTCCCACCGACCATGGTGATCGAGATGCCGTTTTCCATGTTGAAGCCCGACTGGGAGGCCTCCTTCACGAGCCTGTCGATGGCGGTCGCGACGGAGCCGCTCGGACGGGCGTTGTCCAGCAGTTGCTCCCCGTCAGGATTCATCGACTGCTGGGAAATGATCTGGTCGTAGTTGTTGACCTGCAGCTTCACACTCGGGTTGATGTCGACATAGAGTGCATACGCCATGCCGTCCCACTGTCCGGAGAACAGATAGGCACCCGTGAACACGACGAAGCACGACACGAGTGCAATGGCATTGCGCAACGCACGCTCCTTGCGCCGCCCCGCCCCGCGCGAGGGCAAGAGCCCGATGCGCAGCCCCTTCTCATGTCCTGCCTTCCGATAGATGCGACGAAACTCACCCGTCTCGTCGAGCACATAGGTGAACCGTTCGTCAACTTTAAGTATTACACCTCTCACGTCTGCCAGCTCCTTCTTGCATCATCTGCCTGCCGGGATGTACTCCGAGAGCAGGTTGTAGTCCCCGCACAGGATTATCATCGCAGCTATCATATATATTCGGGAACGCTCCAGCTTTTTCTGGGATATCCCGGTTATTTCCGCTATTTTTTTTACCGGATAGACCCGTTTTTTGAAGATGTAGTGCTTCACATCCTCGTCCTGCGCGATCTGATCCAGAATGCTCCGGTAGACGCGCTTCAGTTCCTTGTGCTTCGGAGAATGCCTTGCGAGGGAGTCCATGGAGATGCCGTAGGCAGCAAGCTCTTCGGTGAATTGATCGATCTCGTCGATCAGCGCCTCCCGCTCGCGCTCCTTCCCATATGCCTCGATGGACGCGTCAAGCACTGGCCTTGACAGCTCAGAGCCCTCCTCATCCTCTTCCAGGATGGGAACCTCCACATCCTGCCGGATGCTCCTGCGCATCCCGTCTATGATGCGGCGGCGCAGCACAACATCTGCAAAGGGGTAGAAATGCCCGCGTTCAGGGCGAAAGGACTTGACCGCCTCAAAGAAGGCGGACAGCCCGATGCTGAAGAGATCGTCCCTGTCGTCCGGACTTGAGCCGGGGGCATAACGAATCACCCTGCTCATGATGTAGGGTTTGTTCTCTTCAATCAGCTGGTTCAGAAGATCCTCCCTGACTGCCGCCATGAGGATGTACTGATCCAACTCTCGGTTGTGTTCCACTACCTGCATAGTTATTCGTATACACAAACTAGGCTGCGATGTGCAGCCCAACGCCTTTATATCATATCATAAATTGTAGCACAATTTTGTAGGCAGTTGATAATACACATACAATGAACTTTCATCCATTCCTTCCCAATTTATGATAAAATGTTCGGCGGTATCATCTTCGAGATCGGCTATGCATCTTGCCCACCTGTGAAGCAGGCAGCCATGGACTATGGCGCGAGGCATACGGAAAGGACTTAGACAATGAGCGTAAACCTTATCCAAACCCTGATTGCCATCATTCTCTACCTTGGGGCGATCACTGTTGTGGGCATCTATTTCGCGCGAAGGGCGAACGAGAACAGTGCGCAGTTTTTTATCGGGGGGCGCAAGCTCGGTCCATGGGTCGCCGCCATGAGCGCGGAAGCCAGCGACATGAGCGGCTGGCTGCTCATGGGACTGCCTGGCGTAGCCTACTGGTGCGGCATCGCGGATGCCTTCTGGACGGCTGTCGGGCTTGCCATCGGAACCTATGTAAACTGGCTCATCGTGGCTCAGCGGCTGCGGCGCTACAGCATAGTGGCGAGCAACGCGATCACGATCCCCGACTTCTTCAGCAATCGGTACAGGGAAGGGAAACCTGTCATCCTCTTCTTCGCCTCCCTGTTCATCCTGATCTTCTTTAGCGTGTATGTGGGTAGCTGCTTCGTCACAGGAGGGAAGCTCTTCAGCACGGTCTTCGAGGCGGAGTACCAGACGGTCATGATCCTCGCCGCCATCTTCGTCGTCGCCTATACTTTGATCGGCGGCTTTCTCGCCGTATGTACGACCGACCTCATCCAAGGTCTGGTCATGGTGTTTGCCTTGGTCACGGTACTCTTCGTCTGCGTCGCGGCCGCCGGGGGACCATCCGCCGTCATGGACAACGTCGGGCAGATCCCCGGCTTCATGGAGTTTTTCGGCATCGCACAGCCGCAGGTGGACGCGACGAAGACGCAGCTGCTCGGCAGCGCCGGGGAGCCGCTCTTCAAAGGTGCCGGTGCCTACGGTCTTCTGACTGTAGTATCGACGATGTCCTGGGGGCTGGGCTACTTCGGCATGCCGCAGGTGCT
>JAITHG010000093.1 GCA_031280075.1 Eubacteriales Family XIII. Incertae Sedis bacterium
GAGCGCTTTCTGCAGGCGCTCGACAAACCAGCTCAGCGCGGGCGTGTTTTCCAGCCCCACCCATACGGTGTCCCCTCTGTCCGAGTTTCGGAATCTGCCGATCACGGTCGGGCGGAGGCGGAGTGCCCCGCGCAGATCGCTGCGCATCGTTTGTCGCAGGATGTCCAATATCTCCTCGCCTCGTGCGCTTTCGCCGATGAAGACGAGCGTCATGTGGAGCATGCGTGGGCGCGTGAGCCTACAGGATTCCACGGAGCCTTCCAGTGCTTCCGATACGAGGCGGAGTTCCTCCTTGATTGGTGTGTCGTCAAAAAAGTTGACTGAGATGAAAAGACGCATGTATACCCCCGTTACAACTGCTAGACCACTTCCCGCACAGCCTTGACGCGCGCCGGGCACTTCGTGTGGTCTGTGTACCAGAAGCACTCGGGGCAGCCCGCGCAGGCATAGAATGGCTCGCGTGCCAGCACCTTTCGTGGGAAGGCGGGGTCTGCGAGAATGCTGTGCGCGACACCTGCGAGGTCTGCATAGCCATCTTCGATGAGGGTGTCGAGCTTTGCCCGATCTGTCAGACCGCCGACCCCGATGACCGGGATCGTCACTGCCTGCTTCATGAGCCAGCCCCCGTAGACCATGTCGCTGAGTGGAAAGCCCTCCGGCGCAGGCTTGGGCGGAACCATGCTCATCGTGATGTTCAGGACATCGATGCCCGCCGCCTCAAGCGCACGAGCTGTCGCCCGCCCGTTTTCAAGGTCTGGCAGGTATGCGCCCATGCGCACAGACAGGATGAAGCCCGCCCCGTTCTTCGAGCGGATCTCCGGCAGGATGTCTGTCAGTACATGCATCCGGTTTTCCAAGCTGCCCCCGAAACGATCCGTGCGTTGGTTTGCCTCTGCGTCCAGCGTTTTGCACAGCAGGAAGGTGTGTCCGAAATGAAACTCGAAGCCGTCGAAACCCAGTTCCCCGATCCCGAGCGCCGCAGACAACAACTCCTGTTGCTTTGCGGCCAGGGCATCCGCCGTCATCGCGTTCAGGTCGGTCACGGTGTCGCCACCCCAGGAGAGCTGGATCATTGCCAGCGCGCCGTTTTCGTGGATGGCCGCAGTCACCTTCTCCAGCGTCCGCTTGCTCCCCGGTGTCCACTGACCCGTCTCCGAAAGCCAGCCTTGCGCATCCGTGCCCTGCACGTAGACGATACCCGCGCCGCCTTCTGCCATCTGCCTGTAATGTTCGAGATGCTGCCCGCCGAAATAATCCTCCCCATCGCCACGAAATGAGAACGTGACACAGGGCAGAAACACGATTCTGTTCTTGAGCGTTCTGCCACAAAGCGACAGGTTGTCCGAAATGCTAGCCATGACAAAACTCCTTTCCCGATTCACAACAATCCCTACGTAAATAGTATCATACTTTTCTCGTAATCATGTGGGCGTGCCCATGCAAGGTTTGCATGGGTGAGTAACAAAATGTTGGTGTGCTGCCCGGCGCATGCGCACATTGATGTTTGAGGTTGCTCGAGCTGGGTAATAAAGTGGATATAGGTATTGGTGCGCCTTCAGGGAGGCGAATGAAACGGGGGTACATGGTGAATGAAAAGGGTACGTCGGGCACCTGCAATTGCAGTTGTTTTTGCCTGAGGCACGGCAAGTGCTGCGAGTGTGTCGCATATCATCGTCGTGCGGGCGAATTTCCCGCGTGCTTTTTCAGTGTTGAGGCGGAAAAGACCTATGATCGCAGCCTGAAGGCGCTGATCGACGACAGGGAACTCTGATTGTCCGCCGCGTTGCCCGCGCGGGTGCGGTCATCCGCACTTGGCTCGGCTTCACATGACCCAGTACATAGCTCAGCGCATGGTTCAGTTGCCTGCGGCACGCTCCGCTTCTTCGAGCGTAGAAAAACCGTAGGATGCGACCGTCGCAAGCAAAATCATTTTGTTCATGTTCTCTCCGCTTGCTGAGAGTGCCTGCGCCCGGGCGAGATATGCCATGAGCGTCCGCTCGGAATAGGTCGAAAGCTCCCCGTTCAGGTAGGTCTCGAACGAGGGATAGGACGTGTCCTCCTCCGCGAGCAGCTTGCGCCCGTTCTTCGACAGGTTTGGATAGCTTTCTATTAGCTGGCGTTGCCACCCGATGACGATGGCGGCGATCTGCGCGATCAAATCCCGCTTCTTTTCCGATACTGGGGGCAGGCTGTCCCGGATGTGTGCAAAGCCCTGCGGGTCGGTGCGCTCCATCATGTAGCCGTATTTGTCTGCAAGCGGGTTGCGTCCGTGCGCCTGCGCTTCCTCAAGATCCTGCCTGTAGCTTGTGAGCATCGCCTCGTCCCAACCGCCAAACTGGCTGCCGCGCATGATGCGGAAGGTCAGCGAGTCGTCCTGGCACTCTGCACGCCCTCCGATGTTGTCGACCCGCCCGAACAGTTCCCATTCGAGGGCAATGATTGTATCGATGATTCTGTCCTTGTCCATCAATCCTCCCTTTTCGTCTGTGTTCTGCTTCAGTCCATCCGCTCGCCGAAGATGTGGATGGAACGCAGGGCTTCATCTTCTACCGTTGCAAGGATGCGGTAGGCATGCGGCAGCAGATAGTCCTCGTCTCCATCTGTCAGGTTTTGTGCCTTACACTCGCCCAGGATGTCGATGCAGAGCCTCTCCGCGAGGGTGGTCACCGGGCTGGCAGGGTCGTCCATCGGGGCGAGCGCTAGATCCTCGACCATGCGCGCTGCGCCTGGGACTCTTGCCAGCCCCACCATGCCTCGCTGCGCCCATTTGTAGAAGGGCATGTGTCTCCGGTTGAGCAGGTAGACGGCGGAGCAGGCTGCTTTCAGGAATTCCGCTTTCGCAAACTCTGCCGCGACGAATTCCAGCCGTCCCAGGGAGCGTGGCAGGTTGTACTGCCCCGCTTGCGCCATGACGGCGAGCCGCGCAGCGAGTCTTTTGCGGCGCAGATCCTCAGGGCATCCGTCCAGCATTGTGATCCGTATGCCCGTGAAGTCGCCTAGCGGATCTGCGAAGACAGCGCCGTTCGTCGCCACTGCGAGATAGCTCTCGGGGATCCGCCGCCACTCCGCAAGCGTCTGTGGGGCTCGCGGGAGACCTGTGAACCGTCGGTAGAAATCCGTGGTGCGCATGACACCTACGCGCTGTTCTCCGTAGCTTTGGATGGGGCGCGCCCCATAGCCCATAAATTCCGACGGCAGCGCTTCATAGGCATCCGAAAGCGCCGTCCCGAAACGTTCGTAGTCCGCATCCGTCAGCCAGATGCAAAAGGCAGCCCCGAAATCGTGATCCTGCGAGATCTCGTCGTCAAACCCGAAACACTCCGAGCCCTCTCCGACGAGACCGCAAGCGATGCGCCCCCGCACGTCCGCGAAACGCTCTGCGAGCATCGGCGCTCCGCAATGTTCGTAATAGGCGCGGGCGAGTTCGAGACCCTTCATAGTCACTTTGCGTCCTGCTCCGCAGGCTGCGCGATGCCCGCCCGCTGCTTCATGAGGCGTTGTGGGCGCTCATGTCCCTCTCCGAAAACGCGGACGAAGATTCCGATGGCTTTGTCGAGCCAGGATGCCTGTTCTTTTGCTTCCCCCAATTTGCCGCTCACTGCGGCAAGGCTTTCACAGGCGATGGCGTATTCGACGTTCTGACCAAAGAAGCCCTCCGTCCTTTTCAGCGCTTCGCCGAAGAGTGCTTTTGCGCCGACGTAGTCGCCGTCCCTGAAGAGCAGCATCGCCTTCGCGTTGAGGGCCGCCGCATGGTGGGGATTGGGCGGCAGGGCCTCGAACATTGCGATGGCCGTGTCGACAGACTGGACTGCCCTCTGATCCTGCCCGACGTTCCTGTGCAGCGACGCGAGGTTTGTGAGTGCCGTCGCGATCTCCACCTCGACACCGTCAAGCTGCTTGAGGATCTCGATGGAGCGCTCGATGTGCTCGATGGCCAGGGCATCCTCTCCCCTGTCCTGGCAGAGCAGCCCGATGTTGTTGATCACGCTTGCGTAATAGTAGTCGGCAGTCGCACCGATTTTCTCAAAGAGCGTCTTCGACTGGACGAAGTACTTCTCCGCTTCGTCCAGCTTGCCCCAGAGCCGGAGTGACCCGGCGATGTTGCAGAGGTTGACCGCATAGTCTTCGGACTCCGCGCCCATGATGCTCTCGATGAGCCGCCCAGCGACGCGCTGTGCGTCCACGGCGGCTTCGAAATCACTCACCGCCTTGCTGTAGGAACCAAGTTCGCTGTACACCGCC
>JAITHG010000120.1 GCA_031280075.1 Eubacteriales Family XIII. Incertae Sedis bacterium
GTCGATGACAGCCACTTCTTCAGGGGGCAGCTCAAGCTGACCCTCAGCAAGGAGTACGACATCCTGGAGGCAGGAACCGGGGCGGAAGGGCTCGACCTCGTCAAGCGCGAGAAGCCCGACCTCGTCCTGCTCGATGTCGTCATGCCGGACTACAGCGGATTCGAAATCTGCCGCATCCTGCGTGAGTCGGAGTCGAACAACCTCATGCCGATCATCATGATCACGTCCCAGGACGCGCAGGAGGACATCCTCGTCGGGCTGGAGCTCGGCGCGGACGACTACGTGAAGAAACCGTTCAACGAGCGGGAGCTGCTCTCCCGCATCAAGAACATCTTCCGCCGCATCGACCGCAACCGCAACGCCAACCCGCTGACGGGGCTCAATGGCAACCTCGAGATCCAGCGCGACATCACGAGCCGCATCACCAAGGGGACGGCGTTCGCCGTCATCTATGTGGATCTCGACAACTTCAAGGCATACAACGACGTGTATGGTTTTTCGAACGGCGATCGCATCATCGTGCTGACGGCGGACATCCTCAAGGATCAGGTAGATCTCTTCGGGAACCCGGACGATTTCGTCGGGCACATCGGCGGCGACGACTTCATCGTCGTCTCGACGCCCGACCGGGCGGAATCCATCTGCCAGGAGGTCATCGGAGCGTTCGACGAGAAGGTTCTGAACTTCTACAGCGAGCAGGACAGGAGCCAGGGCTGCATCACGACGAAAAACCGCAAGGGCGAGATCGACACCTTCCCGCTCATGTCCATCTCCCTCGCCATCGTGTCGAACGAGCGGCGCGAGATCAACTCCTACGTGGAGGTCGGGGACATCGCTTCGGAGGTCAAGCAGAAGCTCAAGACCATGCCCGGAAGCAACTACTTTGCAGACCGCAGGACAGACCCGGCGCCGAGCCCTCAGGGCACGATGCTGGATCCGACCCTGCACATCGGATAACAGACAGGACAACAGACTAAGGAAAAGTACAAGGGGGTATCTTGGTTCTAGGAAAAATCATAGGCATATTCGTCATCGTCTTCATCGGCTTCGGGGCGAACCGCATCGGCTGGCTGCCCATCGAAGCAAGCAAGTATCTCTCGAAGATCGTCGTCAACATCGCAGGTCCCTGCGTGATCCTCTCGTCTATCAGCGAGCAGCGCTTCACGCTGGACGGGCTGCAGGTCATGGGCATCATCTGCGCCCTGTACTTCGGGCAGTACGCTTTTCAGCAGGTCGTCGCCATGGGGTCGCGGCGCGCCCTGCGCGTGGAGCGCAGCGACAGGGGTGTCTTCTCCAACTTCTTTCTCTACACGAACAACGGGTTCATGGGCTTTCCGGTGACGTATGCCATCTTCGGCACACAGGGCATGTTCTACATGGTCATCATCAATGTGTTCATGCCCTTTTTTATGTACACGCACGGCGTGGCCAACCTCCGCAAGGACACCGCCCGCAGCGCGGGCAAAGCGGACAAAGCAGACAAAGCAGACAAAGCAGACAAAGAGATGCCTGCCGAACGGCGGGCGGGGGGGGGCTTCCGTGCGGGCGTCAAGGAGATCCTCACCGTGCCCGTCATCGCCTCCCTTGTCGGGCTCGTCATCTACTTTCTGAAAATCCCCATCCACGCCCAGGTGAAAGATCTGCTCGACGTGGTCGGGGCGATGATGACGCCGCTGTCAATGATCGTCATCGGGCTGCAGCTGACGGAGAGCAGCCCGCGCCGCGTCATGCTCAACCACAGGCTGGTCGTCATGTCGCTGCTGCGCGTGCTCATCATGCCGCTCGCCTTCGTCGGTGTCGGCATCCTGCTGCGTCTGCCGCCGCTGCTCTTCGGGGTGCTCACGCTGAACATCATGCTGCCCTGCGCGGCGCTGCCGGTCGTCCTCGCGGAGGAGTACGGAGCAAACGCGACACTGGCGGCGGAGGGCACCTTCCTGTCCACCCTGTTCTCCATGGCGACCATCCCGGTGGCAGCGTTGATCTTTGCAAATATGTTATAATTCTTGCTATCGAAGCACTTCGGTTATTGTCGGAAAGAGCCTGTAAGGAGGAGAATGCCATGACTGTAGACCCATTCCTGTATTTTGACGGAAACTGCCGCGAGGCGCTCGAGTTCTACACGCGTGCCTTCGGGCTTGCGATGCCGGCGCAGATCACGACCTATGACCAGGTGCCCGGCATGTCGGTGGACGATGCAAACCGGGGGCGCATCCTCTATACGAGCCTCCCGATCTTCGGGCACAACTTCATGCTGGCGGATCAGCCTGCCGGCGCACCCTATGTCAAGGGTGGTAACGTCGCCCTGACGCTCGGCACGCCCGACCATGACCTGATCCGGCATCTCTTCGCGGCGCTCTCCGACGGCGGCGAAGTGACGATGGAGCTGGGGCAGACATTCTTCAGCGCGCTGTACGGCATGGTGACGGATCGCTTTGGCGTGAACTGGCAATTCAGCGCGACACCGATCTGAGCGGGCAGACCCGCGCAAAGTTTTGCAGGGAAGGATGGACGATGGTTGCCGACGAAGGCGTGAACTACGAACAGATCATCCGCAAGACGCCCCACGGTGTCATCACGACGGACGGGGCGTTCCGCATCCGCTACATCAACAGCGCCGTGGAGCGGCTGACAGGTGTCCGCGAGGACGAGGTGATCGGGCAGAACTTCTTTGACATCTTCTCTTCGATGCGAGTACACGCGGGCAACATGGAGGAGAGCAGCCTGGTTCGTGTCGAGATCGACGGTCGCAGCATCAGCATCCGCAATTTCCACATCAACGAGTATGCGGAGAACGGTGCGACGGAGACGACCTACGTGTTCATCATGAGCGATGTCAGCGGGCTGCTCTCCCTGACATCGGAGCTGGAGCGGCTGGAGCAGTTGAGCCACGAGCTGCAGGAGATCATCGAGTCCTCCTTCGACGGCATCCTCGTGACGGACGGGGATGCCAACGTCCTCATGGTCAACCAGTCCTACGTCCGGAACACGGACATCCGGAAGGCGGAGCTGATCGGGCACAACATGCGCGAGCTGATCAACCCCGTCTG
>JAITHG010000123.1 GCA_031280075.1 Eubacteriales Family XIII. Incertae Sedis bacterium
CTCGCAATACCGCCAGTATTGCTGTGTTTTGCGCCTTGCATGCCGATGTGCTGAACACCGCTTTGTGTCCAATGTTTAGCTGCCGGAACAATAAATCCCCTACCGAGCGGCCCCAGAAGCAGGAGTTCCTTCCCCTGCCGACAAGAAGAGAGCTCCGCCGTACCGGCACCGACGACAGCATAGACGAGGGAAAGCTCGTCGCCACAGGCATCCGCGATACTGATAGGGCGCGGCAGCAGGTGCACCCCATTGTCCAGGTACAGATTGACATATTGCCCCGGATTTGCCGTCCGCGCCGCCTCCGGCGCATGGAGCCGCATGCAGAAGATGCCCGAAGAAATCTCCTCGTTGCCCAGTACCGTCGCCGTCTGCCTCGTCTTCATGGTCGCCGCTCCGTTTCTTTCTTTCTCATCGTATGGGCGGACAGTTCCCACGGAGCCGAAACACGACCCATCCTGCCCGGGGAGCTACAGGCAAAGCCGCACCATCCCAGAACAGATTTTACCACGAAGCCGACAGCCATGCCAATTTCGATTCAGTCTAGAAACACAGCAAGGCGGGTGGTCGCGGGGCTCCTTGCAGATGCCCAAACGCCGCCGAATGTGATAGAATGAAACCATCGTTATTTTATACTGCACTGTCTCATACAAGGATCAAAGGAGGTGCCTCCATGAATCCGAACCGCTGCGCCATGATCGCCTGCGATGTCCTGCGGGATGAGGTCGAGCTTGTCTTGCAAAAACATGGACTTGCCCTGCCTACCGTCTGGCTCGAGGGGCAGATGCACGACTTCCCTGACAAGCTCCGCAGCATGCTGCAGGAGAACATCGATGCGCTGCAGGATCAGAGCCCGGAGCACATCCTGCTCGCTTACTGCCTGTGCGGGAACAGCACCGTCGGTCTCGTAAGCCCGAAGGCGGCGCTCGTCATCCCTAAGTTCGACGACTGCATCCGGATGATGCTCACGCTTGAGAAGGGTGTCCCGCCGGACATGCAGACCGCCTGCTACTACCTCACGCGCGGGTGGGTCGACCGGGCGCGCTTCGTCACGGACACAAGACCCGAATACGTGGAGCGGTACGGAGAAGAGCGGACGAAGCAGCTCTACGAGATCCTCTACGGGGCGTACACAGACTTCGTCGTCCTCGACAACGGGGCATATGACGTAGCAGACATCCTGCCGAAGGCACAGGAGGGGGCAGAGCTGCTCGGGCTGGGCATCCGCCACGCGCAGGGCAGCACCCGCATCGTCGAGTCCCTGCTCACGGGAAACTGGGACGATGAGTTCGTCGTCGTCCCACCCGGGGAGGAAGTGCGTGCCGAGCATTTTCGGTAACGTAGGAGCAGCACATGCTGTCAACGGAATGCTGGCCGACGGCGGGACAGATGATTTCCTTTTCGGCAGTGCCGGGATAATATAGGGGTAATATAATGGTGTGCTGTCAATAATGGAAGGGGACTGGTTTGGATTTCATCTTTGACGTATTGGATCTGTTTCCGTTGTCAGGGTATTTACTTGCAATCCTGTTCTTGGTGCTCTGGCTGAGGCAGCGCGGAGAGAACCTGCGCCTGCGGGAACAGATGCGGCGGGGGATGCCCCCGCAGTCTGTACAGCCCATGCCGCCCCCAGCGCCTCCGCAGGGCGGCACCTCCTTCCGTCCTCCTGCTGCCCGCCCGCAAGCCAGCTCTTCCCTCGGGCATCCCCCCACCTGGCATCCGAACGTGCCCCCCCCCGGTTCGCCCACACGGCAGACGGGTGGCTTCGTCTCCTCCTATGCCATGCCGCCTGCCGCGCCCATGCCGCCCTCGCCCATGCCGCCCTCGCCCACCCGCACCCGCACGCGCGAAGAGCGCACGCAGCGCAACCTCAACGTCATCCTGTACTTCGCGGGGGTGCTGTTCATCGCGGCGGCCGCCGCCCTCATCGGCGCAAACCTGCCCGCCTCCTTCCGCATGATCCTCCTCTGCGCAATTGTCGGGCTGTTCAGCGCGGCAGGCATCCTGCTGCATGTATGCGTGCACAGGCTGCGCCCGACCGCCGTGGCGTTCGCCGGCACAGGGCTTGCCATCACGCCTTTCGTCGGCGTGGCACTGCACACGATCCAAGGTCTCCCCGCGCCGCAGTCCTGGCTCATCGCCTCCGTCGGGGGACTCGCGCTGGCAGTCGTGTTCACCGCCGTTCTGCGCAACCAGGTCGTCGCGTGGCTTCTGCCCGCCTTCATCCTCTCCCTGACCTGCTCCTTCATCGCCAATGCAGACATCGCCATCACGTGGTACTTCGTCTGCGGCATCCTGCTTTCGACGGTCTGCGGTCTGCTGGCAGGGCGCGGCTCGGGGCAGATCGCAGAGCTGATACGGAAGCCCGTCGTGATGACAGGGCACATCCTCACCCCAGCCGCCCTCGTAGGAAGCCTGGTCTTCTTCAGGGACGAAAGCGCCTCCGCAGACTTCCTGCACAGCGCCACCTTCGGACTGGCTGCCCTGCACTACCTGCTCGCCTTCCAGAGGGAGAGGCGGCAGGGCAAGGGCTGGTATTATGAGACAGCCTTCCGCATCCTCGCGCAGATCGCGCTGGTCTTCATCGCAAACGACGTCCTGGAGCATACCGCCTCCTCTTACGACAGGGCGCTCCGGTCGATCGCCTTCGGATGGAGCATCGTCGCATCCGCCCTGCTGCAGATCCTGTACGGGCTGCTGCGGAACAGAGGCACCGCGACGAGGAGGAAGCCCTCGGCACCAGCGCAGAACCAGGATCAGGGATCGGCGCAGGCACAGGATCAGCCACCGCCACAAGCACAAGCACAATCACAATCACAGATCCCGGAATGGATCTGGGACGCGGTCATGCTGCTCGTCATCCTGGCCGCGAACGCATGCTGGGTGCAGACGGATGAGATCGAATGGCGCCTGTCCATGACGCATACGGGAATCAGCTTCGTGGTCATCCTCGCCACGTCCGCCTGCCTCGCCTTTCTGCAGAAGGCTGCAAACTGGCACTTCGTCAGTTGCTCGGCAGCCTACTTCGCGCTGTACAGCCTGCTCCATGAAGCGGGCGGCGCAGACTGGCGCACGATGGCATACGTGCACCTGCCCCTTGCCGCCATCGCCCTCGCGGTGCTCGCCTCCCGCTGGGGCAGGACGCATCGCCCCCTCCTGACGCTGCAGTTTTTCCTCGCCCTCACCCTCTCCGTCCTCTACGCCTTGGCTGCGGGCGACACGCTTCTGTGCGGCATCCTCTTCGCGGCGGCCGCCCTGCTCGTCCTGCTGTACTCCTATCTGGCAAAACAGCCGTACGCGGAGATCGGCGCGTGCATCACCTTGTTTGCCGCGCTGTCTGCCTTTGCGCTGGAACTGGTCTGGGAGAATGACAGCGTCGACCTTTCCGACTGGATGCCCTTCGTCCTTTGCACCGTATCATGCGCTATCTTCGCGGTCACGGCAACCGTCCACCGCTTGCGCGGGGAGCAGGGCAGGGTGCGCGTCGCCAGTATCTTTGCGGTCGCCGTACTGCTGCCGCTGCTCCCGCTCAATGCTCTGTCCTTCCTCTTCATGGGGGATACCGCCATCGCGCTGCCCCACGCCCTGAGCATCGCCCTCCTGCTGATCCTGTCCGCAGCGCTGGTCTCCTGTGCCTTTCTCGTCAAGCCCGACGAACCCGACGGACTCGACGAACCCAACAAACCCAACGAGCCCGGCAGATCCGGCAAAGCAAGGCGGCGATTCATCCTCTGGAGCGCGCCCGTGCTCGCGATAGAGGGCGCGCTCCTGGCGACGAGCCACGAGGGTCTCGGGCAGTTTGCCCATGCGGGAGCCTGGCTGTTCTGCGCCCTGCTGCTCATGACCCTCGCCCGGAGACTTCAGGCGCTGGCTCCGGAATTCATCGCGCACGCCTCCCTCTTCATCGCCGCCTCGTTGTTCGCGGAAGAAGCGCTCTTCGCGATGGGCCCTTATGCGCCGGCAGACCTCCTGCCGTTCGCCCTCGCCGTGACGCTGTGGGGGCTCGTCTGCCTCGGTCTGTTTGCGGCAAGCCGGGCGCAGAAGCGCTACAGCCCGCTGCCGGGAAACGTCTACCTCGTCGCCGGGCTGGCTTGCCTGACCGTCGGCACGGGCGGTCAGGCGCTTTGGGCAGAAGGGATCTACCAAGTCGTCTTCCTCGTGCTCATGCTCGCCATTCTCGTGATGGGCGCACTGACGCAGCGGGCATGGGCGCTCGTGTGGGGCGTGACAGGCGCATCCATCGCCATCCTCTACTTCCTGAAAGCATGGATGTGGGCGATGTTCCTCTTTTTGGGGCTGCTGCTCACGGCGCTGGCGGTCTGGCGGCTGCTCGTCATCGGCAGGCGGAAGAAACGACCCGTCCCATCATCCGGATCATCCGATCCATCCAGTCCATCCGATCCGCTGCCGACGAAAGAGAACGCCGGGAACCCCGCAGCACCCACCAAATCCGCAGACTGATATTACTCGACGGGTTCCCGCATCAGCTTTTTCAACAGGCAGATCAACGTTCCTTGAAGCGTCGCGTCCATGAAGAAAAAGTTCGCGTCCGCCTTTTCGACCGCCTTGTTGGCGCGGCGGAGCACGCGCTCGCCCTCCGCCGTCAGGGACAGATCGGAGGGCAGCCCTTCTTCCGCCTTCCCCTCCGGCGCGCTGCGTATGACAAGCCGTCTGCGCTCGAGCAGCCGGACGCTCATCGTGATGATGGAGACATCCACTTTTGATACGGTGGACACCGCCTCCAGCGTTACCTCCTCGTCCTCGTCCACAAGGCCGCGGATGACAGCCATGAGGATGAACTGTGTATGCGTCAGGTTATAGCCCCTGAGCACGCCCAATATTTTGCGGTGCCAGATCGCGTAGGTCTGCCAAAACACCATACCTGGATTTTCGTCTGCATTGGAGAATTTGGAATAACGCATCTCTCCCCCCTCTTCCTTTCCGATGACCGCAAAGCGCGCGTCCCTTTGCGGAGTCTCGCACATTGTCGGTTGCCCGAACAATCCTTTTAGAATTATTCCATCATTTTAGTGTCTGGGAGAAGGAGCGTCAACCAAAAGGGCGCGATTGGTGGGCGACTGCAACACCATGCGTTTGCAACAGCCCCGCCCTACGGATTTCACCGGGCTGCTCATTGATGAGACAGGATCACTGCACCTTCCGCAGTGCCTCCCGCAGCGCCTCCCGCATATCCAGGGCGGCAGCGCGGGCGGCATCCGAAACATCCTGCAGATTCTCCCCGCCCGCTTTTTGCCAGGCGGCAATGATGCCGCGTGAGGAATTGACGATGCATCCGCGTCCCTGCGCGTCGAAAAACCCGCGCAGCCCCTCTGCAGTCGCCCCTTGTGCCCCATAACCGGGAACTAGGAAGAACGTGTGCGGAAGCAGGGTACGCAGTCGCGCGCCTTCTTCGGGATGGGTCGCTCCGACGACCGCCCCGACGCGACTGTAGCCGTATGCGCCGATGCTGTCCTCCCCCCATTGACCGATGAGGGAAGCCACCTGTTCGTAGAGCGGGCGGGCATCCTGCAGCAGCAAGTCCTGCAGCTCCGCGCTGCTCGGGTTGGATGTCTTCAGCAGGACGAACAGGGCACGGCCTGTCTCCGTGGCTGCGGTGACGAAGGGTCTGATGCCGTCGCTGCCCATATAGGGGTTGAGCGTCACGGCATCTTCCTGCCAGACATCGTGGAACTGTCCGTCAATCGTGACACCTGACAGGTGGGACGCATACGCCTCCGCCGTGCTCGCGATGTCACCGCGCTTGATGTCGCCGATGACGAGCAGCCCGCGCTCCCTGGCGTAGGCGACACAGTCGAGGTAGGCGGCGAGCCCGGGCAGGCCATACCGTTCGTACATGGCGATCTGCGGCTTCACGGCAGGCACGATGTCCCACACCGCGTCGATAATGCATCGGTTGTAGGCGATGAACATCTGCGCCACCGCCTCCGGTGTCCTGCCAAACGCTCGCGTCTTCTCCTCGCGCAGCCCGCAGGGCATCATGGAGTCAGCCGGATCCAGCCCGACGACCGTCGGGTTTCTGAGTGCGTCAATTCGACTGATCAGCCTGTCTATCATAGATGGTCTCTCCGTTTCTGATTGTGCGTTCGACGCGCCCGCAGACAGCCGCGCCTCCGAAGGGCGTGTTTGCGCTTCTCGACTTGAAACCGTTCGCATCGATGCGATACTTGCCCTCGACATCCAGCAGCACGAAGTCTGCGGCAGCACCGGGGGCGATCTGTCCTCGCGCCAGACCGATGAGTCTGGCGGGGTTTGCGCTCATCCTGTCGATCAGGTCTTCGAGCGTGAGCCAGCCGCCCCCAACGAGCACTGTGTGCGACACGGCAAAGGAGGTCTCCAGCCCGACGATGCCAAAGGGCGCGTCGGTCAGCGGCAGCGACTTGGCTGTCGCCTCGTGCGGGGCATGGTCGGTGGCGATCATGTCGATCGTCCCGTCGGCGAGCCCTGTGAGGATGGCCTGCCTGTCGCGCTCCGTTCGCAGCGGGGGGTTCATCTTTGCGTTCGCCCCGCTGCGCAGAACGGCCGCCTCCGTCAGGGCAAAGTAGTGGGGGGCGGTCTCCGCAGTCACGGGCAGCCCTCTTCTCTTCGCATCCCGGATCAGCGCCACACACGGCTCACTGCTGATGTGCTGCAAATGGATATGCGCGCCTGTCTCCGCCGCCAGCCGGATGTCCCGCGCAACGATGTCGCTCTCTGCCCCTGCAGGGATGCCCGGCTGACCGAGCGCCCGCGAAACAGCCCCTTCGTTGATGCTGCCCCCTGTCTGCGAATGGTCTTCCGGATGATCCATGAGAGGCAGGCGCAGCGCCTTTGCCGCATAGAGCGCTGCGGTCATCAGCCCATCGTCAAGAAGACTCCTGCCGTCCTCCGACAGGGCGGCGACCCCGTGCCCCGTCAGCCTGCGGCACCGGGTGTCCACCTCGTCCATCGCACGGAAGTGCACGAGTTTCTTCCCCGCCTGCCCAAGCGTCAGCGCACAGACACCGAAGACATTGACGGGAGAAACGGCCTCCGCCCTCTCGTCGATGTAGCGCAGTGTCTCCGGGCAGTCGATGGCGGGCACTGTGTTCGGCATGCAGCAGACCGTTGCGAAACCGCCTGCCGCAGCCGCCTTGCCCCCGCTTCCTATGTCCTCTTTGTCGGGGAAGCCCGGGTCGCGCAGATGCACGTGCACGTCCACGAAGGCGGGCGCAAGCACCAGCCCCCCAGCGTCGAGCCGTTGCGCAAACTCGATGGACAGGAGACCCACGCCGCCCGCTGCCCGCGCATGCGCCTCGAACAGCGCCTGATCCGCCGGGGTTGGTCGGCTTGCCAATCCGTCCCTGCCAGCAGGAAAACCGGATGCCTGCCCATCGGCAGGTGTGCCCGCAGAGAGCCGACCGTGTTCCGGCACAGCGGGCAGACCGTGTTCAGGCACAATGGATAGCACCTTCCCGTCCCGCACCAACACGGAGGACAGTCCGCCCCCCTTCACCTGGTTATACAGTCTGGCGTTTCGTATGAGCAGCATCTTTTTCGCGTCAACCCTATACCTTGACAATCTCGTCGCAGTAGACGCAACGGTATGCCTTCTTGTCTGCGTCCACAAGCTGGAAGGTGTGTGGGATGGCCGGCTCGACGGATGTGACGCAGCGCGGGTTCTTGCACTTGATGACATCCGACACTTGGTCGGGCAGGCTCAGCTTGATCTTCTGCGCGACGATTCCGCCCTCGATGATGTTCACGGTCGCCGTGTGGTCGAGCAGTCCGAGCGCCGTGAGATCCACGTCCGTGATGTTCTCGATCTTGATGATGTCCTTCCGCCCGTGTTCGGCGCTGCTCGCGTTCATGATCAGCGCCACCGTGTCGCGCGAAGGGTCGATGCCGAGATAGCTGAGGAGTTTCAGCCCCGTTCCGGCGCGCACATGGTCGATAACGATTCCCTTCTCGATTCCTTTTACTTCCATGGCGTGCCCCTTTCTGTGCCGACTGCCCCTGTTTTGGCAACCTGATCCCTGCCGCCCGGCTCCGGGTGGCCTTCTCCTATCTGATGCCGCCTCATGCGCAGCCGAGCAGCGCCATGATGAGCGCCATGCGTGCGTACATCCCGTTCTGTGCCTGTTTGAAGTAGACGGCGCGCGGGTCTTTGTCCACCTCGGTCGAAATCTCATTGACGCGGGGCAGTGGGTGCATGACGATCATGCCTTCGGGCGCGATCCCCATCTTCTCCGTATCGAGGATGTAGCTGTCTTTGAGCCGGACATAGTCCTCTTCATTAAAAAAGCGCTCCTTCTGGACGCGCGTCATATAGAGGATATCCAGCTCGGGGAGCACGTCCTGCATCTGCTCTACCTCCCTGAACGTACTGCCTGCGCCGTTGTCGATGTCGTGCTTGACGTAATCCGGAACGCGCAGCTCGTCGGGTGAGATGAGCGTGAAGGACATGCCCTCATATCGCGCGAGCGCCTTGATGAGGGAGTGGACGGTGCGCCCAAACTTGAGGTCGCCGCACAGCCCCACGCGCAGCCCGGAAAGCCTGCCCTTTTCGCGCCGGATGGTCAGAAGATCCGTCAGCGTCTGCGTGGGATGCTGGTGACCACCGTCCCCACCGTTGATGACGGGCATGTCCGAAGAGCATGCCGCCACGCGCGCCGAACCCTCTTTCGGGTGGCGTATGACAGCTAGGTCGGCGTAACATGCCACGGTGCGGATGGTGTCGGCGATGCTCTCCCCTTTGGCGGCAGAGCTGGACTGTTCGCCGGAAAATCCGATGACCTGCCCGCCCAACTTCAGCATGGCGGCCTCAAAGCTGAAGCGCGTCCGCGTGCTCGGCTCGTAGAAGAGCGTCGCGAGCAACTTTCCCCGGCAACGCTCCGCATAGGCGGGAGGATTGTCGAGGATGCCCTCTGCCAGGGCAAACAGCCCATCCAGCTCTGCGGTTGTGAAGTCTTGGGGCTCGATGAGGCTGCGCCCCGTGAGTGTCTGCGTCAATGTTTCCCTCCTTAAAAGGGGGCGCTGCTTCTGTAGCAGGGCCCCGATTGCATGCCGCTTCTTCGCACCGCACCTGTGTCAGGGGCAACCGAAGCAAAGTAATTCCTCAAATATATCCGGTAGCGTTCCAGATATTGTACATCATTGCACCGAGGACGGGGATCATCAACAAGGACAGAAGGATCCCGGCTGCTGCAACAATGAAGGAGACGAGCCCCGCACGGCTCCAGGTTCGCTGCACGCGGAGGAACGTCTCGACATCTTTGAACTCTCCGGAGCGCCATGCCCACTGATTGCCCATCGCGCCGCAGACGAACACCCAGACGATGTTCAGCAGAGGGACGAAGCACAGCAGCGCCAAGTATGCGTGGTTGCCTATGCCCCAGACCCAGTTGAACATGAACGCGCCCCAGTTCCACCGGCGGATCTCCTGCGGAACCTCATCGTACATCTGCTGGTTGCCCTGCATCGGCGTGTTGTAGGGCTGGTATTGCCCGTACTGCTGGTCACCATACTGCCCGCCGTATTGCTGGCCACCTTGCTGCCCGCCGTATTGCTGATCACCTTGCTGCCAGGATGACCCGGACGATCCGTACGCGCCCTCCCCGCCTTCCGGCGGAATGTCACCACTCGATGCTTGGTAATACTGGGTTCCGCTGTCCTTCCTGTCATCCTTGTCGCCCATACCTGTTCCGTCTCCTTTCTGATTCTTCGTCCGTTTGCTACTTCTTTTTCACAGTGACCTTCAGCGTCTTCACTGCGCCGTTCTTCGCTTTGATGGTGATCGTGCATGACTTGGTTTTGCCAACCTTCTTCGCCGTGATCTTCCCGGCGGCGCTCACGGTCGCGACACCCGTGTCGCTCGATCTGTACTCGAGCCCCGCCGTAGATTTGGAGATGGTCTTGCCCCCCTGCGTGACGGAGACTTTGGGCGTGATGGATTTGCCGGACAGGAGCGTGTAGGATGCCCGATCCGTCTTGATGCGGATGTCTACCGCTGTCACTTTATAATCCACCGTCATGCCCCTGTAGCGCAGGGTGACGGTCTGCGAACCGAGCTTGTTTTTGGCATATCCCACCACCTTCACATTGGATGCCGAGATGGGGATCGTCTCCGAAACTCCGTCCGCATAGGTCGCGATGATCCGCCCCGTCCTGCGATCGGGCAGCATCCCTTTCTGTGCAAGTGGGTTTGGGCTCACGGATGCGTCAAGCTGTATGCTTGACAGGCTCGTGGCGTTTGACAGGGCACGGATATTGAAGTTCCCGATGCCGCTGTATTCGCTGCTCTCGTTGCGCAGTGTCAAGATGTCGTGCCACTTTGTCCCGTTTTCGCTGAAAAAGCTCTGTCCGCGCCCCAGGGACAGGTAGTCGTTGGGACCGTACCGCTCCTCCAGCGTGAGCGTCATGTCCCGGACGTCGTTCTTCGTCACCTTCACCACGACTGAGAATTTTTCGCCTGGACCGATGTGTGCGGCCTTGTCGAGCTTGATGGTATGATAACCGGAGTACTCCTGTTTCGATGTCACGGTCTTCGCTGTGCCCGCACCGACATCAAGCTGCACGCCGCTCGCGGGATTGCCGGACTCCGGCCCTTGGTAGACCGAGATCGTGTAGGTCGTGTTCGGGCAGGACGAGAAGACACTCACCGCATCGATGGCGTAGACGGGAGGCCCGGCGGGGGCAGTGAACACGTTCGCCATGTATTCATTCTTCTTCGTCGTGAGCCGGAAGGCTCCCCCGAGGTATCCGAGGTCGTCGAGGTAGTTCATGTACTGGTGCGTGCCCTTCGCCACAAGTCGGTAGCCCGTGCTCGTCGAGATGCTCTTGTCGTAATAGGAGAGCCAGAAATAGCCACGATCCGCGAAGCCAGTGCCCCAGCTGTTCTGGATCAGCCACGCGCCGTTCCCGGGCGGCTTCGGCGAGAAATGCTCCCGGCTGATGCTGTCGTCCCAGCCGACGATGGTGACTGCGTGGTCGGCCATGGCACGGGCGTTGTCATTGTAGTAGGTGCGCTCCAAGGTGCCGGGAATCTGCCGATATGCGTCCTCGTTGCTTGAATTGGAATAATAACCGACGGACAGGGGACCGTTGTAATAGACGCCCGCCTTGACCGCGCTGACATTGGATGGGCTAAATGTCCCGCTTGACGTGCGCGGGGACGGAAAGACGCTCGCATCCTCCAGTTCATAGACGTGTTGCTGCAACTGCGCGATGGATGCGACACCCGTCAACCCGTTCGACGAAGCAGGCATCGGAAAGCTCGATTCGAGCTGAGGGCCAAAACGTTTGGAGAGGGCGACGATGGCGTAGTAGTTGTTGCCGCCGCTGTTCATCGCCTGCGAGGCACTGGGCGAATAGAATGTCCGGCTGTTGAAGGCGGAAAACACGAGGTGGTAGGGCGAGAGGACGGGCGGGGTCGCCTCAATCCCGTTCTTCGCGAGCCCGACAGAGCCGGAGAGCAGGGAGGAAAAGGCCCAGCAGCACCCGAAGTTGCCCTGATCGCGGGCTTCTGTGACCGGCGTGGCGGACAGACCCATCGAAGCGTAGTCGTCGCGCCAATTGAACGCGGACAGCCCTGCCGGCACGCTCGCCCGCAGCAGCCCACCCGTGCTTGGGGCGGTATCAAGCCCGCTGTATTCACCGTCATTGACAGGATCCTCATCGGCTGTCGGCGGAGTATATCCGCTCCGGGAGGGGGCGACCGGTTCGTCTTCCTGCGCTTTTTCCATTTCTGGGAACAGTGCCGCAATGGACTGCTCCCCTGTGCCGCTTTCCGTGTCCGCGTAGACAGGCAGACAAAAGACGGTTGTGACAATTATTACGGCTGTGATTGCCGCGAATCTTCTTAGGAATGGTTTTCTCATGGTTCAGTACCCTCTTTTTGTTATTGTGTGTCATGCCGAGCCCGGTTCCCAAGCCAAAGCATCGGCGCTTCGTGCGTCAACGGATTTCAGAGGATATTATATCATACTAGGATGCTCGGACTGAGGGCTCCGGCGCGATGGGGGACTTTCCCCTCACACGCTTCCTCCCTGCAGAGCGCGCAGGGCGTGAAGGACTTCCGGCTCGGGGGGTGGGATCAGGACGGCACGGCTGACATCCAGGTCAAATCCCGTGTTCGCGCGCACATCCTCCGGGCTGCTGGTCTCGAAAAAACCCTCCAGGTACATGCGCTTTGTCCCGTTGTCGAAACGCAGCACGCCGCGGTCGGTGATGACCGCCTGCGGTCCCCTGTCCTCCGGCAGCCCCGCGCGCGCCCGACCACCTGGACCGTCCACCCACCCCGGGCTCGTCACGTAGTCCACCCGCTCCACGAATCGCCGCTTCTCGTGCTGCATCATGATGATGGTGTTTGCGAAGGTCGCGATCCCGTTTGCCCCGCCGCTGCCGCTGAACCGCGCGTCCGGGTGGGCATAGTCGCCGATGACCGTTGAGTTGACGTTGCCGAAGGGGTCGATCTGCGCCCCGCCGATGAAGGCCAGCAGACGCTCGCGCCCGTGCAGCCATTCGTTCGTCAGGAAGCCCACGTAGCGCGCGTTTGGCCACTGCACGGCGCAGTGGGTCATCAGGCGGTTGTCGCCGACGCTCGTCGGGACTTCCGGCGGGGCGCAATCCATGAGCCCGCTCTCGACGATGACGTGGCAGCCAGCTGCATAAAACCGTTTGGCGATGGCCATGCCGATGAGAGGCAGTCCCGTGCCCGCAACGGCAATCTGTCCGTCGGTGACGCACCGCGCGATGGCGACGGCCTGCATCTCGCGGCTTGTATAGGCTGCGCTGTGCGCCGCGCGCCCATTGCCGCCCTGCCTGCTCACCGCAGCTCCCTCCGGGGCGTGGGCGTGGGCACGGGCGTGGGCGTGGGCGCAGGTGCGAAGCCAAGCCCTGGCACGGCCTTGATGTCCATCAGGCGTGACGCGCCTACCAGGTCGAGGTAGTCCGCGTGATCTTCCGGTCCGTAGACCCATTTCTCCACATATGCGCGAAAGCCTTCATCCGTCCTGCTCGCCTCGTCGTATTCCCGGTAGAGGGCGGCATCGTAGTCGTAATGCCCGTAGCACTGCGAGGGGTGCGCCCCATACGGCGCGTGGACGACCGCGTCCACGGCAAAGCCGGGGATGCTGTTGCGCTCCGGCTCCCTGCGGATCTCGTCGTCGCTCACGAGCGTCTCGCAGCTGGCGATGACCCGGCGCGCCGCGATGGCGATGTCTATGTCGTGGAAGGGGTCGCCCTCGATGCGGCAGGTGCCGTCGGGGGAGGCCATCTGCACGTGCAGGAGTGCGAGGTCAAGCTGCGGTGTCGGAACGAGCACGAGCTTTTCCCCCTGGCTGAAAGGGTTTTCCGACAGGATGTATTTCTCATCCGGCAGTTTGCCGATCGCCCGGCGCTGCTCGCGGCTGATGCCCCATTTTGCGAGCAGGTCGCTGCCGAGCATGGCGCGCACGGGCACGTAAGGCAGACCGAGCGCGGCCCCCGAGAACAGCAGCACCTGCACGTCGAGCGAGTAGTCCTCGCAGGGCAGGAGACCTGCCTGGACAGCGTGGCGAAAGCGCCGGCTCACATTGGAAAAACCGGAATTCGCCGTGTAGCTGTTGACGTAGGCAGCGAGGCGCCCCTCGCCTATGAGCAGGTCGAAGTCGCCCCCGGCGGGACCGCCCTGCCCAATGAAACCCGTACGTCCCTGCCGCAGGATCTCGTGGACGAGGGCGAAGGGCTTGCGGTTTGTCGTGAAGCCGCCGATGGCAAGCTGGTCGCCGTCGCGAACAAATTGTGCGACGGCATCACGGAGCGTCATTTTTTTGTTCATTCCGCCGCCCTTCGTGTGTCAGGCAAAAACCCTGACAGACTCCCTCCGTCGCATGTTTTGTCCGTATGCGCCTGCCCCGAATGGATGCTCAAAACTGGTGCAGGCTCGCAAAGCCCGGTGCAAGCTCCTCATCCGTCGGGACGTGGTCTGACATCGATCCGTTCAGGAAGGACTGGTAGGCCGTCATGTCGAAGTAGCCGGTACCGGTGAGCCCGAAGAGGATGGTCTTGGACTCGCCCGTCTCTTTGCAGCGCAGCGCCTCATCGATGGTGGCGCGGATGGCATGCGCAGACTCCGGCGCAGGCAGGATCGTCTCGGCCTGTGCAAACAGCTTCGCAGCCTCGAAGACCGGTGTCTGCTCAACGGCGATGGCTTCCATGTAGCCGTCATGGTAGAGCTTTGAGAGGATCGGCGACATGCCGTGGTAGCGCAGCCCGCCTGCATGGTTTGAAGAGGGCTTGAAGCCGCAGCCGAGCGTGTACATCCGTGCGAGCGGTGTCGTCTGCGCTGTGTCGCAGAAGTCATAGGCGTAGCGCCCACGCGTGAACGAGGGGCAGGACGCGGGCTCGACGGCGAGGATGCGCGGATCCCTCTCCCCTAGGATCTTGTCGCGCATGAAGGGCGCGATGAGCCCGCCGAGGTTCGACCCGCCGCCCGCGCAGCCGATGATTATATCCGGATACTCCTCGATCAGCCCGAAGGCGCTGTACGCCTCCAGCCCGATGATGCTCTGGTGCAGCAGCACCTGGTTGAGCACCGAGCCGAGCACGTAGCGGTAGCCCTCCGTCCGCACGGCATGCTCCACTGCCTCGGATATAGCGATACCGAGGCTGCCCGTATTGCCAGGGTCTTCTGCCAAGATGGCTCGTCCTGCTTCTGTCGCGTTGGATGGGCTGGCGTAGACAGTCGCGTCGAAGGTCTCCATGACCGCCTTGCGGAAGGGTTTCTGCTCGAAGGAAACCTTGACCATGTAGACGATGAGGTCAAGCCCGAAGTAGGAGGTCGCCTCTGACATGGCTGTCCCCCATTGCCCCGCGCCGGTCTCGGTCGTCACCCCGACAAGCCCCTCCTCCTTCGCGTAGTACGCCTGCGCGATGGCAGAATTGAGCTTGTGACTGCCCGATGTGTTGTTCCCCTCAAACTTACAGTAAATGCGCGCCGGCGTGCCGAGCTTCTTTTCAAGGTTGTACGCGCGGATGAGCGGCGACGGACGATAGATGCGGTAGAAGTCCTGTATCTCCGACGGGATGTCCACCCAGCGCGTCTCGCCGTCCAGCTCCTGGTGGGCGAGCGCTTGGCAGAACACCGGGTACAGTTCCTCCTCGCGAATCGGCTGCCCCGTGCCCGGGTTGAGCATCGGGTCGTGCGGTTCCTTCATGTCGGCGCGCAGGTTGTACCACTGCTTCGGGATGCGATCCTCCGGCAAATAGATCCTATAGGGGACATTGTTCTGATCGATCGGCATTCTCGTTCCTCCCGCGCCTTCCTACGGCGCATTTCAACTGCAACATTTCTTCTTACTATATTATAATAAAAAATTTGTCAAAATGGAGGCTCAAAAAAAATTTTTGCATACCTGTTGACTTTTCTGGGCAGGCGTGGTAAACTCACTTTGTTCTAAATGTTGCAGTGTCTCGCATGTATTGTAAGTCATTGGTTGCGTTTAATGGTTTGCAGGACGTGCGTTTTTTGTGCAGCCAAGGCTGTAAGCAGTGTCAGTGTGTTTTTATGGAGGTCTAATCATGAGCACAGGAACGGTAAAATGGTTTAATTCTGAGAAGGGGTTTGGCTTTATCGCCAACGACGACGGCGGGGACGATGTGTTCGTCCATTTCTCTGCGATTCAGGGCGAAGGCTACAAGTCCCTCAGCGAAGGAGCCAAGGTCTCCTTTGACACTGAGCCCGATCCCAAGAACAGCAAGAAGTTCCGCGCTGTCAACGTTCGCGTAGTGTAACTCCGAGCGTCAAAACCCAACAGCCAATTTAAAGCCGCCAATCCCAGATCGAGATGGCGGCTTTAACATGACCACAACCATCATGCAAGATATAGAAGAATAGGAGAACAACGCCATCATACACTTTGAAAAATTCGGCCTTACGCCGGAACTGGTGCGGGGCCTGAAGAAAATGAACTACCGACAGCCCTCCCCCGTTCAGGATGCCGCCATCCGTCCACTGCTTGACAGGCAGGACGCACTGGTGCAGGCTCCGACCGGCACGGGCAAAACAGCCGCCTTCGGCATTCCCATAGTAGAGAACACAGATCCGGATGCCCGCCACATCCAGACCGTCATCCTCAGCCCGACGCGTGAGCTCGCGGCGCAGACCGCCTCCGTACTGAAGCAGATCGCCGCCTACAAACCGGGCGTTCGCATCCTTTGCCTCTACGGCGGGGAGCCGATCCGCCACCAGATCATGGCGCTGAAGCGGCGCCCGCAGATCATCGTCGCGACACCGGGGCGCATGATCGACCATATGACAAGGCGCACCACCCGGCTGGACAATGTCGGCTGCATCGTCCTTGACGAGGCGGATCGCATGCTGGACATGGGCTTCCGCGACGACATCGCCATGATCCTCGAGAGCGTGCCCGCCGACCGGCAGACCGTCCTGTTTTCCGCGACGCTGTCGAACGACATCAAACGGATCGCAGCTACGCACCAAAGCGACGCGCAGCAGATCTGCATCCAGCAGGATGTCCATGCCGTGGAGAAAGTGCAGCAGTATTATTCGGAGGTGCGCGGCAACGTGAAGACCTCCGCCCTCCTGCAGTTGCTGGAGGAAAAGCGCTTCGGCCTGTCCCTCGTCTTCGTCGCCACCAAGGCGATGGCTGACAACCTGGCCGGGCAGCTCACCAGCGCGGGGCATCCGGCAGATGCCATCCATGGAGACCTGCGCCAGAGTCAGCGCAACAAGGTGATGCGGCGGTACCGCGACGGCAAGGTCGCGATCCTCGTAGCAACCGATGTCGCTGCGCGCGGGATCGATGTCGACGGGATCGATGCCGTGATCAATTACGACATCCCCATGGACTCCGACAGCTACATCCACCGGGTCGGACGCACTGGCAGGGCGGAACAGAGCGGGACGGCATACACCTTCATCTACCCCCGGGAACGCGGCAAGCTGAAGGAGATCATGGTCAACACCAAGGCTTCGATCCTTCCGGTCGCGATCGGGGACTGGGCAGCGCCCAGCCTGTTTACCGAAGAGGGCAGCGGACAACGCCCCGGCAGAGGGCAAGGCGCGCGACCGGGCAAGCGCACACGGAATGGCTCCCCTGCGAAAAACGGGCAGCGCGCCCGGGACGGACAGCACGGAACGCGTTCGAGGGATGGACAGAACGGGCAACGCGCCAAGGATGGACAGTACGGAACGCGCACGAGGGACGGGCAAAGCGAGCAGCGCACCCGGGACGGGCAACACGGGACGCGCTCGAGGGACGGACAGTTCGACCAGCGCACGAGAAACGGGCAGCGCGCCCGGAACGGACAGCGCACAGAGAAAACGTCCAGGGGCAAGTCGGAAAGGGGCTACGCACAGGCGTGGGCATAGCCCCCGTCCGCACCCCTTTCCGCCCTATAGCGCAGTCCCTTTTGGGGGGACATAATACCGCGTCATGTCCACGCCTTCCTGCGCGAGCAGCCACTCCTTTGTCCTGATGCCACCGGCATATCCTGTCAGGCTCCCGTCCGTGCCAACGACACGGTGGCAGGGGATGATGATGCTGATAGGATTGTGACCGACGGCACCGCCGACCGCCTGGGCGGACATGCGCCCCGTCCCGGCTTTCTCCTCCATCGTCTTCGCAATGCCCCCATAGGTGCGCACCTCCCCGTAGGGGATGCCGCAGAGGATCCGCCATACATCCTGACGGAACGCACTGCCGGCGGGTGCCAGCGGCAGCTCGTCCGCAGCTGGCTTCCCTCCCGCGAAATACCGATTCAGCCAGTCCCTTGTCTGACGAAACACAGGCGCATCGTCTCGCTGCCGCGCGTCGGCAGGCAGCCCACAGCCAAAGTATTTCTCCCCGGCAATCCAAAGCCCGACAAGCCGCGTGTCGTCACATGCCAGCGTAAGCTCCCCTACCGGCGATGGATAGATTGTTCGATAGTACATGACACCTCCTAATGTGCACTGCTTGCAACAGCGCCCAACCCCGTCATTGCGAGCGCAGCGAAGCAATCCATGCGCGAACATTACTTGCTTTGCTGCTGAACAAACGGATCGAAAAAACTGACGAGGGCTTTTTCGTATCTAGCAGCGATGCGTTTTGCCCGTTCCCGGATCAGCGCGGTAGCCGTTATGCAAAACGCCTCCGGCTCGAGACCGCCGAGCTTGACGGGATCCCCATCTTCGTTCAAATACGGCTCCAGGCAGAGGATCTTAATAAAATTCCTCCATCCATCTTCCCCCTCACCAAATCTCCCATAGTAGTCGCCAAGATTACCGCATTTGTCGCAGGTAAAGTCGTCGGATCTTGGCTTCCCATAGTGGTAATTCTTGACCTTGTGCAAGTGCCGATCAACAAAATCCTTTTCGGCATTCGCCCCCCTGTTGACGCGCAACCCGCATCCTCCCCGCCCAATCCCCATGGGCAGCACCCAAAAGTTTGCCAAGCAGTGATAAAACCCATGATAGTCTTGCAGCCATTGGGGCCAAGTGGCTTTGGCGGTTCTGCTCTTTCTGCTCCTTCCAGCCGTCGGCACCTTGTTGGCGATCGAGTTGAAGGAATTCATCGTATCCCCGAGACAACTCAAAGAAGGCGACCGGTTCATGCTGCACCTATACAGGGCTTCCCCGTTGGGATAGCGAAAGGAGGCATTGTAAAAGCCGATCGCCACGTCGGACATATCTTCATCCCACTGCTTGTTTTTATAATAATGCCAGGAGGTAGAAATCACGTGCGTTGGAAGAATCCGTATATGCACCAGCCCAGCAGGAAGGGCATTGCCAGCATGTCGAATTGGCGCAACGAGCGCGGACGACAATTCATCGATAGTCCAATTGCATTTTTCTGTTTTTTCCATACCGTCATCCTATTGCTCCTTGTCGAGGAAGCAGGCTTTCGCACAACCGCTGCATTTCCTTGTGGCAACCGGAAAAGTGAAGCGTCACACGGTCAAGCGCGTTGCTTCCATCCAGCAAAATGAACCTGACTTTGCACATGCAAAGGGTTTGGGCATGCAGGATCCCGAAAGCAATGCAGGTAAAGAATACCCCGCTGGCACGTAGGCTGTCAATCGAAAAAATACCCCCTTTACAAACCGACTGGTGGTATGTTATGATATAGCTCGTCAAACGCGTTTGCGCTTCGGGAAGGAGGAAAGAGAGATGCCTAGAAAAAATGATTCCGAACAGACCATCTGCAAGATTTTGGACATCGCCGCAAAGCTGTTCATGGAGAAAGGCTATGAACAGACGACCATGCAGAACATCGTTGATGAACTGGGTATGTCCAAAGGAGCCATCTTCCACCACTTCAAGTCAAAGGAAGATGTGATGGACGGCGTGATACGGCGTATGGTGGATGGCATTGTGGAACGTGCCAGCGCGATCGCGGATGATCCCGTGCGCCCGGTTCATGAAAAAATGCGGGATGCCATTCTCGCCATGAACGTATCCGAAGGCATCGGCGGAGAGGTCATCTCCGAGCTTCACAAGCCGTCAAACGCGCAGATG
>JAITHG010000127.1 GCA_031280075.1 Eubacteriales Family XIII. Incertae Sedis bacterium
CATATCCGCAACCCAGAGCGGAATCGCGTCGGAGGGCTTGCCGCTGCCGTCCATGTCGTACTTGACGGAACCTGTCCCCCGCCGATCAACAAATGCATCGAAGTCGTATGCCATTGCCCCTCCTGCGACCCTGCCTCAGCGGGTCAGCCCCTCGATCTCCTCCCGCTTCAGCTTGCGGTAGTGCCCTGCCTTCAGGCTGCCGAGCCGCACGTCCCCGATGGCGGTGCGTTGCAGCTCCAGCACTTTGTTGCCCACGGCGGCGAACATCTTGCGCACCTGGCGGTTCTTGCCCTCCCGGATGCGGATCTCGACGAGCGAGCCGTTTGTGCCCTGCCGAATGATCTCCACTTTCGCGGGCGATGTGACGAAACCACCGATGTCCACGCCCTTGCGCAGCTTGGCAGCCCGCTCGTTCGAAAACACGCCCTGCACGCGCGCGCGGTAAGTCTTGTAGACCTCGTGCCCCGGATGCGTGACGCGCTGGGCAAACGCCCCGTCGTTCGTCATGAGCAGCAGCCCCGAAGTATCCTCGTCGAGCCTGCCGACCGGGAAGACCCGCTCGCTGATGTCACCGATGAGATCCATCACGGTCGGGCGGTCTGCCTGGTCGCGCACCGTGCTGATGAAGCCCTTCGGCTTGTGCAGGGCGATGTAGACCTTGTGCGTCTCGAGGCGGAGCGGATGCCCGGAGACTTCCACCCTGTCGTCCTCCGAAACGTCGATGCCCGGCGTGCGCACGACGACACCGTTGACCTTCACGTTGCCCATCAAGGTCAGCTCGTCCGCCCTGCGCCTGCTGCACACGCCCGCGCTCGCAATGTATTTGTTCAGTCTCATCCTACCTGCTTTCTGTTTCTTTCTGTTTTCGTTCTGTTATTGCCTCGGCAATCAAATAGGGGCAATCTCATTTCCACAGCAGCCAAAGCCGCGCAGCGCCTGTTCCACCGCCGCCCAGGGCAGCCCCATGACATTCTCGTAGTCGCCGTCCACCGACAGGACGTGCCGCCCCCAGTCCGACTGGATCGCGTAGGCACCCGCCTTGTCGAAGGGGCGTTCCCGCCGGACATAGCTGCGGATGTCCTCGTCGGAGAAGTCCCCGAAGGTGACGCGTGTGACTTCGCTGAAAGTGTGTTCCTCGCCCGTCGTCCACCGCAGCAGCGTCACGCCCGTCCACACCTCGTGCGTCCCCCCGCGCAGGGAGGCGAGGATGCGAAAGGCATCCTCCTCGTCCACAGGTTTGCCGATGATGCCGCCGTCGTAGACGATGGTGTCCGCAGCCAGGAGGACATCGGGCAGGGTTTCCCCGCACGGCAGACCCGGCTCGTCTGGCGCAGCACTGTCCTGCAGCCTGCCTGCCGCAAGCATCGCGCCGACCGCCCGCGCCTTCCGCTCCGCAAGGTACTCGACGACGGCGCGCGCGCCTGCTGCGCAGATGCCCTCCGGCAGACTCTCCTCCGCGTCCGAAGGGAGGACGAGGGGGCACACGCCGTGCTTCGCCAGGATCTCATGGCGTCTCGGGGACGCGGAGGCGAGGACGATCCGCAAGCGCAACCGTCCTCAGCCCTCGAACATCTGCGCGCACTCTGCCATGATGTCCGCGACCGCCAGATGCTGCGGGCAGATCTCCTCGCATTTCTTGCACGCGACGCAGGTGGAGGGCTTCGGGTTGATCAGCGCCTTCACGAAGCCCGCCGTGCTCTCCACGCAGTCGTACATCGTCGCGTCGTTGCGCAGCCCGATGATGCCGGGGATGTCCAGCTCTACCGGGCAGGGCAGGCAGTAGCGGCATGCCGTGCAGCCGTAGGTGATCAGCTTGTTATATTCGTCCGCGACCTCACCGATGATGGCAAGCTCGTCTGCCGACAGGCTGCCCGCCTCGGCAGCCCCGAGGATGCGCACGTTCTCCTCCACCTGCTCCATCGTGCCCATGCCCGAGAGGATCGTCAGCACTTCGGGGAAGTCTGCCACCCAGCGCAGCGCCCATTCGGCGGGGGTGCGCTCTGAGGATGCCTTCTTCCACAGCGCCTGGATCTGCTCCGGCACGTTGTTTGTGATCTTGCCGCCCTTGAGCGGCTCCATGATGATGACCGGAAGCCCCTTGGACGCGGCGTACTTCAGCCCTGCCACGCCCGCCTGGATCTCCGTGTCCATGTAGTTGAGCTGGATCTGGCAGAAGTCCCAGTCGGTGTCGTCCACGACCTGCTTGAAGAACTCCGTCGACGTGCCGTGGAAGGAGAAGCCCATCTTGCGGATCTTCCCTGCCTCCTTCATGCGCTTCATGAAATCGTAGATCCCCAGCTTCTTGACCTTCTCATAACCGCCGTCGTTGATGTCGTGCACGAGGTAGTAGTCGATGTAGTCCATGTCGAGCCGCGCGAGCTGTTCGTCCAGGAACTTCTCGAGGTCGGCTGGCTCCTTCGCCATGAAATAGGGCAGCTTCGTCGCGACGTTCACTTTTTCGCGGTAGCCGTCCTTCAGCACCTTGCCCGTGAACACCTCGCTTTGCCCGCCGTGGTAGACATAGGCGGTGTCGATATAGTTGACGCCGTTGTCGATGGCGTAGCGCACCATCTTCGTCGCGCGTTCCTCGTCGATGTTCTTGTGGTCGCCGTCTATGATCGGCAGCCGCATCATGCCAAAGCCGAGCAGCGACACCTGCTCACTTGTTTTTGAATTTGTCCTGAACTTCATCGCAGACCTCCAGTTCCTTTCGTATTATTCAGTTTTCGGCGTACATAATAATTATATCCCCCCACAGGGGGTTTGAACAGCAACGGTTGCTTGCAGGCAAAGAAGCCCCTACTTGCATGGCACGATACGCAAATGGCACAGAATGCAGGCCGAGGGTCGCAAGCCACAACCCCCCGGGTCGCCTACCGCTCCCCGTCCGGGTCGAACTCGCAGAGCGTCTCCACGTAGTTCACGAAGTCGCCCAGATCTGTCCCCAGGAAGTCGTAGAGCACATCCTCCTTGAACTCGTACTTCGCGATGGGCAGCAGCTGCCTGCCGAAGGGCCAGTGCTGCAGGTCGCGCTCGAGCTTGTGGATCTCGGCGAGCGAGTATGTCCCGAGGATGAGCTGCGCCTCGTCCGTCACGTAGACCATGCCGCTCACGTCGTCGTTCAGGCGGTAAAAATCCTTGCGCACGTGGTCGTTGTTGGTGTGGAAGCTCAGGTAGAGCCTGCCTGCCTCCGTGTCGCGCCGCATCGCCGCCGGGTAGTGTTCGTCCAGGAAGTCCATGAGGGTCTCCGGGTCGATGAACACGTCGTAGACCGTGATGAACTCCGGGCGCTCGAGCTTCATGGCGGTCTCGGCGTTCGAGATCTGAAAGTCCGAGATGATGCGGAAC
>JAITHG010000141.1 GCA_031280075.1 Eubacteriales Family XIII. Incertae Sedis bacterium
ACAGCCTAGAGTTCGCTTTCGAGAGCCACACCGTCGCGCGGGCAGCGCGCAAGCTGCTCGGCTCGTTCGAAGGCATCCACGCGCACATCCGGCAGCGCCGGGGCAGTCACGTCGTCTACCTGAGCGAGTCGGAGCAGATCAAGGACTTCCTGAACATCATCGGCGCGCACGCCCAACTGCTGAAGTTCGAGAATGTGCGCGTGCTGAAGGATGTCCGCAACCGGACAAACCGCCTCAACAATTGCGACAGCGCGAACTATGACAAGAGCACCGCAGCGGCTGCCAGGCAGCTGGCGGTCATCGAACGCCTTCGCCAGGACGGGCGGCTGGAAGCGCTGCCGAAAGATCTGGCGGAGACGGCACGCCTGCGGGAAGAGCACCCGGAAGCCACATTGACCGAACTGGGCAGCCTGCACACCCCACCCATCAGCAAGGCAACCGTGAGCCTGCGGCTTAAAAAACTGGAGACGCTGCCGTAGGGGCAACCGTCCTACGGTATCCCACGCAGCGACACACCTTCGCCCATCCCCTGTTGCACCCAATATATTCCAGTTGACAAGTCAAACAAAATCCCGTATCATATAACATATAAAGTATATATGTTATATATTTTATTGCCGGGATCTATCGACCAGGCGACTGGAGATAGGGATGAGACCGCAACGATAGACCGCTTTGTTTTATTGACTGGACGACCAGAGGTAAACAGCATTGTTTATCTCTTTTTTTGTATTTTGTTGGGAGGATGCTGAATGGATACGAGCAGGAAAGGCTATGGGCATGTGGAGTCCGCCGCTGTGCATGGCGGCATTTATGGGGACGCTTTTACGGGATCGGTCAACACGCCGATCTACCAGACGTCCACTTATGAGCAGGAGGCGCTGGGCAGGCACAAGGGCTGGGAGTATTCCCGCACAGGCAACCCGACGCGGGCGGCGCTGGAGGCGCTCATCGCGGAGCTGGAGAACGGTCGGCACGGGTTTGCGTTTGCGTTCGGGCTTGCTGCCATCACGGCAGTGCTGTCCCTGTTCCGGTCTGGCGACCGGATCGCGCTTTCGGAAAATGTGTATGGCGGGACCTTCCGCGTATTGGATCGGGTCTTCGCGAATTTTGGCATCGGCTATGAGCGCGTCGACACGGCGGATCTGGCAAAGACGGAGCAGGTGCTTGCGGGCGAAGGGGTGAAGGCGATCCTGATCGAGAGCCCCACCAACCCGCTGCTCGAGGTCTCGGACATCGCGGCAGTCTGCGCGGCGGCGCGGGCACGCGGCATCCTCTCGATCGTGGACAACACCTTCATGACCCCCTATCTACAGAGACCGCTGGATCTTGGCGCGGACATCGTCGTCCACAGCGCGACCAAGTATCTGGGCGGGCACAGCGACCTGATCGCGGGGCTTGCCGTGGTGCGGGACGACGCGCTCGCCGAACGGGTCGGCTATGTGCAGAACGCGACGGGCGGCATCCTGCAGCCATTTGACTCCTTCCTGCTTATTCGAGGCATCAAGACCTTGGCGCTCCGGATGGACAGGCATGCCGAGAATGCGCTGGCAGTCGCCCGTTTCCTGCAGGGGCATGCGGCTGTGCGACAGGTGCATTATCCGGGCCTTGCGGACGCGCCGGGACATGCGCTGCAGATGCGCCAAGCGACAAACGGCGGCGGGATGCTCTCGTTTGATCTGGCTGCCGGCTACGACCACCGCCTGTTCTTCGAGTCGCTGTCTTTGATCGCCTTGGCGGAGAGCCTCGGCGGCGTCGAGTCGCTCGTCTGCCACCCCGCGAGCATGACGCACGCATCGATCCCCGCCGAGCTGCGCGAGCGGTCTGGGATCACGGACGGGCTGATTCGTCTCTCCGTGGGCATCGAGCACGCGGAGGACATCATCGCGGATCTCGGGCAGGCGATCCGCAGCGCGGGAAATCCGGGCAGCGCAGGCAGCGCGGACGGCACGGGCAATCCGAGCAGCGCAGGCGATACGAGAGGATAGGGGAATGGCACTGTACAACACAACGGCAGACATGGTCGGAAACACGCCTTTGGTGCGGCTGGGCAACCTGGGCTTCCCGGAAGGACTCAACGTGTACGCGAAGCTGGAGCTTGCCAACCCGAGCGGCAGCGTCAAGGATCGCATCGGCATCGCGATGATCGAGAAGGCGGAGCGGGACGGCGTCCTGAAGCCGGGCGGGACGATCGTCGCGCCGACGGCGGGGAACACGGGGCTGGGCATCGCGTTCGCCGCGCTGTCCAAAGGCTACCGCACCGTATTCACTGTGCCGGACAAGTTTTCGGAGGAAAAACAGACACTGATCCGCGCGCTCGGTGCGGAGATTGTCAACACCGCGCGCGCGGGCGGCATGCTCGAGGCGCGCGAAAAGGCGGAGGCGATCCGGGCGGGCATCCCCGGTGCGATCACGCTCGAGCAGTTCACCGACGACGCAAACCCCGGCATCCACTACCAGACGACAGGACCGGAAATCTATCGCGACCTGGACGGCGCGGTCGACTTCTTCGTGGCAGGCGCGGGCAGTGGCGGCACGTTCTCCGGGGCTGCCCGCTACCTGAAGGAGAAGCTTCCGGGGCTGCGCGCCATCCTCGCAGACCCGGTCGGATCCATCATCGGGGGCGGCGAGCACGGGGACTACGAGCTGGAGGGGATTGGCGGGGAGTTCATCGCGGACACGATGGACGTCTCCCTCGTGGACGAGGTCGTGAAGATCACGGACGACGATGCCTTCCCGACCGCAAGGCTGCTCGCGCGCAGGGAGGGGATCTTTGCCGGATCGTCGTCAGGCGCGGCGGTCGCGGCCGCAAAGATATTCGCGGAGCGCTCCGGGGCGAAGGGCAACCTCGTCGTGGTGCTGCCCGATCGCGGAGACCGTTATTTCAGCAAAAACCTATATCTGTAGAATCTCTGTGAAAGTGAGGAAGAACCATGGCAAGACTACCGCTCATCCCGTATGAAGAGACGACGGGACCGCTCCGGGAAGCTTACGACTACCAGCTCGAAAAGTCGGGCGGCATCTCGAACATGAAGCGCGTGCTCGCAAACTCTTGGCCCATCTACGATGTGTACATGGGCTGGTACAAGGCGTTTGCCCGCCTCGTCGAAGTCCTTGGGCAACGTGGTGCAGTCATCTACTGCCACGCCATCTCGACGACGAACGGCTGCCTGCTGTGCTCGCTGTTCTTCATCTATGACCTGCACGACCTCGGCGAGGATCCGAAAAACCTGAAGCTCGACGAGAAAGAGGATCTGATTGCGCGCCTCGGCGCACAGATCGTCAAGGATCCGAATGCGGTCGGCGACGAATTCTTCGACGCGCTCCACAGGCATTTCAATCATGAAGAGATAGCAGTCCTCGTCGGCTTTGCGGGGCAGATGATCGCGACGAACATCTTCAATTCCGTACTCGATGTAGAGCCGGATGAGCGTTTCGTGCCCATCATCGGCGAGTTCGAGCCGGAGACATGGCGGGCGAAAAATGGCTGAGGGGCGGGTTTCGGAACAGGATCTGTGCGCGCGCATCGGCGAGGCACCCTTCGGCGGGAAGACGAAGGCGCTCGCCTTGCGCGCCGTCCGGTCGGAATCGCTCGGCGGCGTGGCATGGGGGCTGTTCCCGGCGGCACCCGTCATGGTGGAAGGCAGGGGTTCGCTGCTCTACGACGCGGACGGCAAGGAGTACATCGACCTGCTGTCCGGCTTTTCGGTCAGCGGGCTCGGCAACTGCCATCCGGGCGTGACGGAGGCGATCCGCGCGCAGGCGGGCACCCTGGCGCATTTCTTCGATTTCCCGCATCCGGAGCGCATCCGGCTCGCGGAGCGGCTGCGCGCCCTGTCGGGCATCGAGGGGGACACGAAGGTCCTCTTCGGCACGACGGGTTCGGACGGGGTGGAGAACGCTGTCAAGGCGGCATGCTTCTTCACGGGGAGACCGTATGTGCTCACG
>JAITHG010000160.1 GCA_031280075.1 Eubacteriales Family XIII. Incertae Sedis bacterium
GTCGCAACCTCTGCCCCCGCCGCCGCATCCGGCAGGGGGAGGGGGTCAAAATCCACCATCGCGCTGGCGGCATAGGCATCGATGACGGTGTTCGCCACGCGGATGCCCCCCTCCGCAAGCAGCCCGGCGATCCCCTTCCCAAACACGAGGGCGAGGAAGGCGCAGAGCCCGGCGAGCGAGAGCAGCGCCACGCGGACAGCCTGCGCCGACGCGAGGAAGAGCACCGCCGCCCCGAGGGCGGAGAGGACAGAGACAGCAGCCACGACCGTCACGTTCACCGGGACAGGGAAGACAGAATAAAAACACGCCAGCGCGCTGAGCGCCCCGAGCAGCAGGAGGGCGGCGTAGAACACGAACTCCGCCCTGCGGGAGGGCGCGGGGGCGCGGTAGCTCGGCTCCCCCCAGAGGAACAGCCTGTCTGCCCCGGCGTTCAAAGCGCCATCTCCCGCAGGCGCGCCTCCGCCTCCTCCGGGCGAAAGCGGCAGAAGGTGACTCCTGTCGGCGGCAGGAAGGCGGCAGCATCCGGGGGCGCATCCTCAGAGACTGCGATCACCTGCAGCTCCGCGCCTGCGACGGCAGAGCAGAGCGCCCGCAGATCCTGCTCCGCCATGCCCCTGCCCGCACAGAGGCAGATCGTCTTCGCATGCCTGCGCCGTCGCCTGCCCTCCGCCTTGCCGCGCATGGCGAAGGGCGCATCCTGCAGGCAGCCGTCGGACAGGATGGACACGAGCAGCGTGCGCAGGTCGTCCTCCCCTGTGATGCCGTCCTTGCGCACCCAGGCGTTCGCCCCGTCATACCACTCCACCTCATGCCCCATACCGTGCTGCAGAAGGGACGAGGATAGGGAACGGAGACAGGTCAGCAGGGCATCGACCTCCGCCCCGCTGCCGTTCAGATCCAGGAGCAGGAGGACATCGCTGGCGACGACCCTGCCAAACTCCTTCACGACCAGCCGATCCAGCTTGTCCGAGAGTTTCCAGTGGATGCGCGTCACGCGGTCGCCCGCCTGGTAGTCGCGCAGGTCGTAGAGCTCGGAGGGGTCGTCGCCCTTGACGACCTGCATCCGCCCGTCGTTCTCCGTGTCCTGCGCAGGTCGCATGTCCGTCCGGATGCCGGCGAGCGGCACGGAGGCAGGCAGGGCGAACACGCTCTGCACCTGCTGCCCGTTCTTCCGAGCCGTGAAGCAGAACAGCCCGAGCAGGTCGTAGACCCCGACTTTCGTCACACGGATCTGCAGCTTCCCGCAGCGGGCGGAGGAAAGGGTCTGCGTGAGATCCCCGCCCTGCCGTCCAGCGGTGAGCACGAGGGTCTCGCGCTCCTCGCTGCCCAGCAGCTCGTTTCGGATCAAGAGTTCCGCCCGCGTCCGGAAGGGCAGGAGGGCAGGGTTTTTTGCGTGAAGCTGCAGTGCGACACCCTCTCCGCGCAGGACTTCCCCCGCAGGGACACGCAGCCGCACCGTGCTGCCACGCCCGAGGAACAACGTCAACAGCAAGGAGATGCAGGGCAGCAACAGGAAGAAGACGAGGATGAAATAGGAAAGGTGGTCGACGAGCATAATATGGAAGACGCACAGTCCCACCAGTAGCGCGCCATACAGGAGGCGGCTTTTCGTCATGCCTTTTTGCCCCCGTAGCCCTCCCGGAGGATCTGCGGGCGGGGGGTCGCCTGCACGATGTCGCGGAGGATGCCATGCACCGTCTTGTCGCTGACGAGCGCCTGCGAACCTACGGAGAGCCGGTGCTCCAGCACGTCGAACAGGATTGCCTCCACATCCTTCGGGACGACATAGTCCCTACCCGCGAGCCAGGCTGCCGCGCGCGCCATCTGCAGCAGGGAGAGCGATGCCCTCGGGCTTGCGCCCGTCTGCAGCAGGGGCTCTTCCCGCGTGGCGGCTGCCAGCCGCGCGATGTAACGGTACAGATCCTCGTCCACATACACCGCCTCCACCTGTCGCTGGATCAGGAGCACGTCGGACACGTCCGCCACCTGCCGGACGGAGCGCAGGGCATCCTCGCCCTGTGGCCTCTTCAAGATTGCAACCTCGTCATCGATGCCGGGGTAGCCCAGCGACAGGCGAACCATGAAGCGGTCGAGCTGGGACTCCGGCAGGAGCTGTGTGCCCGCCGAGCCCACGGGGTTCTGCGTCGCGATGACCGTGTAGGGCGGGTCGATCCGGTGCGTCTGCCCGTCCACTGTGACGGCGTTCTCCTCCATGGCTTGCAGGAGGGAGCTCTGTGTCTTGGAGCTCGCCCGGTTGATCTCGTCCACGAGCAGCAGGTTGCACAGCGCCGCCCCCGGCTGGTAGGTGAGCGTGCCCGCCTGCCTGTCGTACAGCGAATAGCCCACGACATCCGCCGGCATGACCTCCGGCGTGAACTGGATGCGCCGGTAGTCGAGGCGCATCGCCGCCGCCAGCGCCACGACCATCGTCGTCTTGCCGACCCCGGGCACGTCCTCGAGCAGCACATGCCCCCGCGCAAAGACTGCAAGCAGCACCTTGGCGATGACCTCGTCCTTGCCCTTGATGACCTTCGTCACCTCGCCCGCGACCGCCAAAGCCTTCCGCCGCAGCTCCGCCGCATCCAAGTCATGAGTGGAAAAATCAAGCAAAACAGACTCCTTCCCAAAGAACAAAAACCAGACCGTCTCGTGCTATTAGTCTATCAATGAATGCGCCGGATTTCCATGGGCAGAGGGCAGTTCACAGAAAATTTACGAAAAAAATCATGAAAACTGATTTATCTTGACTTGTGGATTCGTGTGCGCTACGCTAAGCATATTTTGTACAAGGAGACCAGCTATCGTGACCTGTCAAGTTTCAAATTGTACATGGGCGATGTAGGGTTGTTGACAATGAAGAGCGGCATCTCTCAGGCCACAGTGCTGCCAGTGGGTGAAATTGACAACACTTTTCTCGGCGCCTTATCGGAAAACTATGTGGCACAGACGCTTCGCAGCAAGGGGTACGGGCTCTATTTTGAAAACAACATCAAATCCATACCGCTCTACGCCGTGTTTTGCATCTGAATGCGCTTCAAACCAGATGCCATGAACTATGTTTTCCTTGATGAACCTCAGAATATACCGGGGTTTGAACGAATGATCGACAGTTTGTTCATAAAGAAAAATGTTGTCCTTTATGTTACGGGTACAAACGCCTGGCTTTTGTCTGGAGAATTGGCGACATTGCTCACCGGTCGCTACATCGAAATAGCCATGCTCCCTTTCTCGCTTGCAGAGTGTGTTTAATTTACGCAAGCGATGCAAAATCCGCCAAACTTGATGATCGATGCAAGTTTTGCGAGTTATCTGCGTGGGGGGGGCGGTTCCGTTTCCGGCGCGCAGTGGTGTTTGATTTGAGAATGTTATCGACTGATATCTAATACAGATGGGTCGAATGGATGGTGAGTGGTAGAATTGATGGCGTAAGAGAGTTTCCGGATAAGGAAGGAGGTTTGCTGTGCCGCCATTGTTCCTATTATTCGCCCATTCCACATCTATTCGCAATTCAGGAGGGTCATCATGAACGAGATTGCAGACAAGGGGATTCGCAGCGAACAGCTGGAGCCCGTGGATGCCGCGGGCGCGGCACCGGGCAACGGCGCGTATTACGCCAAAGCCTTCATCGGGCTTGCCATCATGGTATTTTTCCAGTTCATCCCGGCTCCTGCTCCCATCACGGCGGTGGGCATGGCTCTGCTCGGGTACTTCATCGGACTGATTCTGCTGTGGAGCTTGGTCGACATGGTGTGGCCGACCTTCATCGCCATCTGCCTGTTCGCATTCCAGGCGCAGGAGATCTACCCGGGCTCCTATCAGATGGCGGGCATCTACGAGTCGGGGATCCAGTCGTTCGGCAACTGGATCACGCTGTTCGTCCTCGGGACGCTCGTGCTTTGCCAGGCGCTCGACGAGACCGGAACCATCCGGCGCATCACCATGTGGTTCCTCACGAGGGATTTCGCAAAGAAGAGCCCATGGAACTTCACCTTCATGCTCTGGCTTTCGGGGTTGGTCGTAGCCCTCTTCCTCGATGTCACCGTCGCACAGATCTTTATGATCAAGATCGCGCACGAGCTGTTCAAGGAGCTCGGCTTCAGGAAGGGCGATGCCTGGCCGCGCACGGTCATCATCGGCATCACCTTCACCGCCATCCTCGGCTTCACGATGACGCCGATCTGCCATACGCTGCCCATCCTGTTCACGGGTATCAGTGCATCCATCACAGGGCAGCCTGTCAACCTGCTTACCTACATGCTCGTCGGAATCCCCGTCGGCTTCGTCATCTGGATCGTCATGTACTTTTGGTTCAAGCTCTTTGTGAAGCCGGATGTCTCCCAGTTTGAGCGCGTTGATTTTGCCGTCATCGACGCAAAACGCCCCGGACCGATGGACGCGCGCGAAAAGGCGGTCGTGACCATCAGCGTCATCGTCCTGCTCGCTTGGATCATCCCAGGCTTCCTCTCCTTCCTCGCACCCTCCGCTGGGATTACGGCTACTGTCAACGCGCTGACAGCGACCTTCCCGCTGTTTGCAGGCATCGCGGCGATGGGCTTCATCCGCATCGGCGGGAGACCACTGCTCGATATCGAGCACGCCTTCCGGAGCATCACATGGCTGCCCATCATCCTGCTTGCGGGCATCATGATGGTCGCGGGCGCGATGGGGGAGGCGACGACAGGCATCCCGGACTGGATCGCAGCCAACGTCGTGCCGTTGTCGGAGGGCCTCAGCCCCTTCCTCGTAGTCGCTGTCATCGCGATCTCCTGCATCGTCCTGACGAACATCGCCAACAACGTGCCAGTCGGCATCATCTTCGTCTCGGTGGGGACACCGATGGCGGTGAACATGGGTGTCAACCCCGCCATCCTCGCCGTGACGGTCAGCATTGCGGCAAACCTCGCCTACACGATCCCGCCTGCCTACGTCCCGATCGGATTCGCCTACGCCGACCCGTACTGCAACGGCGGCTCGGTGTTCCGCAACGGCGTCGTCATGGCGCTCGTCAGCATCGTCGTCAGCGCCTTGCTGATCTATCCGCTCGGCGCGCTGTTCTTCGGCGCTTAGGCGCGCAGTGGCACGCTGGCGCGCATTTCTTCCATAATAGAGACTAAGGAGGCACCGAATGATACACGATCTGAGCATCATGCTGAACGAACAGACGCTGCCCTTCCTCCCGGCGGGCGACCCGCACATGGTCTGGACGCACCGCGCCGACCACGCCTTTGCCCCTTGCCAGGTCAGCCTGGCAGTGCTGGTCACGCATCTGGGGACGCACGTGGACGCGCCGCTACACTTCATCCCTGGCGGGAAGACGACGGCGCAGATGGATCTTGCCTGCTACTGCGGGCAGGCAGCCTGCATCGCGGCGGAGGGCTTCCCGCGCGAAGGGGTCTACGACCTCGCGCAGGATCTCGAAAAAAATGCCTCCCTCGTGGCAGGCGCAGACATCCTCATCGTTTCGACAGGGTACGAAAAGCTGGTCGGGACACCGGAGTATTTCCGATCCCCGGACTTCGGCGAGAACACGGGGGCGCTGCTCGAAGACTTGGGCATCCGCGGCATCGGCATCGACGCGCCGACCATCGGACAGCAAAACCGCGCGCATCAGGAGATCCTCGGGAGGGACATCGGCATCATCGAGTCGCTCGTGAATCTTGGTCCACTGGTGGGGCGGCGCTTCTATTTCAGCGCCGTGCCTCTGAAGTTCGAGGACGGAGACGGCAGCCCCGTGCGCGCCTACGCGGTCACATAGAAAGGGACAGTCATGGAAAGATTTGCGCATTTGCTTTCGCCCGGGAAGATCGGGGGCTGCACCGTCCCAAACCGCCTCGTCGTGGGTCCGATGGTGTCAAACATGAACCCTGACAGGGGGCTGCCGTCAGAGCAGTTCATCCGCTACCACGAGGAAAAGGCGAGGGGCGGCTGGGGGCTGATCATTACGGAGGACTACCGCATCAGCGAGCATGCTGGGGGCTACCCACACATCGCGGGGCTTTACGACGAGGCACAGGTGGAAGCACACAGCCGCTTCACGGAGGTCATCCACCGCCACGGCACGAAAATCTTCGCGCAGATCTACCATGCCGGTCGGCAGGCAAACCGGCGAGTCAACGGGGGCGTGCAGCCCGTGTCCTGCTCGCCGATCCCTTGCCCTTGGAACAAGGAGATCCCCCGCGAGCTGACGGTAGGAGAGATCGCGGGGATCGTGGAGGACTTTGCGCGGACGGCGCGCAATGTGCAGCGGGCGGGCTTCGACGGGGTAGAGATCCACGCGGCGCACGGCTACCTGATCCATCAGTTCCTGTCCCTGAACTCGAACAAGCGCATCGACGAATACGGGGGCAGCTATGCGGGGCGCGTGCGTTTCCTGAAGGAGGTGTTGCTGGCGGTGCGGGGCGCGGTCGGTAAGGACTTCCCTTTGCAGGTGCGCGTGTCAGCGGCAGAGGAGGCGGACGGCGGGCGCGGCGTGCTCGAGTCGCACGAGATCTTCCGCGACATCGAGCGCTGGGGGGCGGACGCGCTGCACGTGACGTTCAGCATGTACGGGACGCGATCCTCGCTGGGGTCGGTCGGCTCGTATTACCAGCCGCGCGGCTACGGGGCGCGCTACGCAGCGGAGGTGAAGGGGCTCGTAGGCATCCCCGTGCTCGCGGCGGGTTCCATCCACGAGCCACACATGGCAGAGGACGTGCTCGCGCGGGGGGATGCCGACTTTATTACGATGGCGCGCATGTCGCTCTGCGACCCGCATCTGCCGAAGAAGCTCGCGGCAGGCGACGTGGAGGGCATCCGCCCCTGCGTGCGCTGCCTGCAGGGCTGCACCGCTTCTACCTACCAAGGCATCCCGCTGAACTGCATGGTCAACCCGGAAGTGGGGCACGAGTCAGAGTACGACTACAGCCCGGCTGCGGCGAAGAAGAAGGTCTACGTCGCGGGTGGCGGCGTCGCCGGGATGGAAGCGGCGCGTGCTGCCGCGATGAAGGGACATGAGGTCGTCCTCTTCGAGGCATCGGCATCCTTGGGCGGGCAGTTTGCCCTGGCAGCATACCCCCCGTTCAAGGGGGACTTTGCGCCCTACCTCGCCTGGCTGCGGCGGGAGATCCTAGGCTCGGATCGCATCGAAGTCCGCCTGGGCACAGAGCTGACGGAGGGCATCGTGCGGGCAGATGCCCCCGACAGGCTCATCGTCGCGACGGGTGCTCGCCCCGCCGTCCGCCCGCACCGGGGCATCGATTCCGCGATGGTCGTCACGGCGGAGGACGTGCTCGCGGGACGGAAGGACACGGGGATGGATGTCGTGGTCATCGGCGGGGGGATGATCGGTGCGGAGACGGCGGCGTATCTCTGCGTGCAGTGCAAGCGGAGCGTCGTCCTCACCACCCGCCAACCGGACATCTGCGGCGACATGGAGGCGGGGATCCGCGACGACCTCAAGGACTTGCTGGATCGCTACTTC
>JAITHG010000163.1 GCA_031280075.1 Eubacteriales Family XIII. Incertae Sedis bacterium
TTAGAACGAGAAAAAACTGGACTACACCGTCCATATAGATCCTGCGATTCCGCCCTACTTCGTCTCGGACGAACAGCGCCTTGCACAAGTCATCACGAACCTCATGTCGAACGCCATCAAATTCACGCCCCAAGGCGGGAAGATCCATCTCGACGTGAGCCATGTCGGGCAGGACAGCGAGTCGGATGTCAGCTACATCCGCTTCTCCGTTGCCGACACGGGCATCGGCATCCCGGACGATCAGATGGAACGGCTGTTCACATCCTTCGAGCAGGCGGACAACAGCATCGCGCGCAGGTATGGCGGCACAGGGTTGGGGCTTGCGATCTCAAAGCGAATCATAGAACTGATGCGTGGTACTATGCATGTAGAATCCGCAGTCGGCACGGGTTCCACCTTCTCCTTCATCATGCCGGTGCGGCGCGGGAGCGGTGAAGGGCGCCATACCCTGCCCAAGGGCATCGGTTGGCACAACATCCGGGTGCTTGCCGTGGACGACGCAGAAGAGACGCAGGAGTACTTCCGAAACACGGCTGACGTGCTCGGGTTCCACTGTGACATCGCGGAGGACGGATTGACCGCACTCGACCTCATCGAGGCCGCAGACACCCCCTACGACATCGCCTTCGTGGATTGGAAGATGCCGATCATGAACGGCATCGAGCTCGCGGAGCGGATCAAGGCGAAGTACCGGGGCAACGCCGTCGTCATCATGATCTCCGCCGCCGAGTGGACAGACATCGAAGCCCGGGCGCGGGATGCGGGCGTGGACGGATTCATCCCCAAACCCCTTTTCACCTCAGTGTTGACGGATACCATCAACGGTTGCCTGTCCTTGGAACAGCTCATGGAAGATACAGGCAAGACCGGCGAGCGCATCGTCCACTCCTTCCATGGTGTCCGCATCCTGCTCGCAGAAGACATCGAGATCAACCGGGAGATCGTCGGCGGGCTGTTTGAGGGCACGGGGGCGCAGATCGTCGCTGCTGAGAACGGCGCACAGGCGCTGCAGCGCTTCCAAGAAACTCCCGATGCCTTCGATGCCATCTTTATGGACATCCACATGCCGGAAATGGACGGATACGAAGCGACGCGTCGCATCCGCGCGCTCGAGTTCCCAAAGGCGCGCACCATCCCGATCATCGCGATGACTGCCAACGTCTTCAAAGACGACATCGACCGCTGCATGGCGGTCGGCATGAATGATCATGTCGGGAAACCGCTCGATGTGGATGAAGTGATGGCAAAGCTGGAGAAGCAGCTTGTACTCGCGCGTCTGCGTTGATTTTTTGGCAAAGTTTTACCCTGCACCCCTTTATTCGTCTGAAAATTAGGATTACAATAGAACCAGGAAGAAGTACCGCACAGAGTCATAGGAGGGTGCATGACGGAAACAAAGAGGGCAGTTGTCCTCGAATCTTTTGACAAGCTTATCGAACGCTTCTACGCGGGCGAAGAGGCGCAAGCGTCCGACTTTTTCGGCGCGCACCGCGTCGCAGGCGCCGCAGACGGCGGCGGCGACGCTTGGTTGTTTGCACTCTGGGCACCGAACGCGAGGTGCGTGAGCGTCGTCGGCGACTGGAACGGCTGGGATCCTGAGGCAGAGCCCATGGGGCGCCACAGAGGCATCTGGGTATGCTTCTGCGCAGGCGCGCAGGCGGGTGACCTCTACAAATTCTGCGTCACGGGGGAAGACGGGCAGGTTCGCTGGAAGGCGGATCCCTATGCCTTCCGCAGCGAAGAGCCCCCCGGTACTGCCTCGCAGCTCTGGGAGCTTTCGGGGTACCGCTGGCGTGACGCATCTTGGATGCACCGCCGTGCAGGTCTGGATTATAGGAAAGAACCCGTCTCCATCTACGAACTTCACCTTGCCTCCTGGCGCATCAGCGACGGGAGGACGAAGGACGAAAAAGATCCGCCTGTAGGCTGCGCGGGCATCGTGCCCGGCGTGACCGCCGCGCGGGGGATCCGCAACCCCGACGGCATGCTCTACCCGAGCTACCGCGAGGCAGCGGACGCACTGGCCGCCTACGTGCGCGAGATGGGATATACGCACATCGAGCTGATGCCCATCCTCGAATACCCATTTGACGGCTCCTGGGGCTACCAGACGACGGGCTACTTCGCCGTCACCTCCCGCTTCGGCACACCGCAGGACTTCATGTACTTCGTGGACACCATGCACGCAAACGGGATCGGCATCATCGTGGACTGGGTGCCGAGCGGCTTTCCGAAAGACGCGCACGGGCTGGCGCTCTTCGACGGCACGCGCCTCTACGAACACAAGCACCACCTGCGCCGCGAGCTGCCCGGATGGGGCACGAGTGCCTTTATCCTCGGACGCCCCGAAGTGAAGAGCTTCCTCATCTCCAGCGCCGGTCTGCTTCTGGATACCTACCACGTTGACGGAATCCGCGTGGACGCGGTCAGCGCCATGCTCTATCTCGACTACGGGCGGGAGGGCGGATTTATCCCCAACCAGGACGGTGGGAACATCGCCCCGGATGCCGTCGCCTTCCTCCGCGCGCTCAACACCTCGTTGCTGACGCGCTTTCCCGGTGCGCTCACCATCGCGGAGGAATCCACCGACTTCCCCTTGGTCACAAAGCCGCCGCACGACGGCGGGCTCGGCTTTTCCCTGAAATGGAACATGGGCTTCATGCACGACACGCTGGACTACATGCGCACTGACCCGCTCTTTCGCAAGGGCGTGCACGACCGCATGACCTTCTCCATGTGCTATGCCTTCAGCGAGGACTATGTGCTCGCCTATTCCCACGACGAGGTCGTGCACGGAAAGGCCTCGCTTTTGGGCCGGATGAGCGCCGCCTACGACGGCAAGTTCGACACCCTGCGCGCACTCTTCGCGTGGCAGTATGCACACCCGGGCAAGAAGCTGGGCTTCATGGGCAGCGAGTTTGCGCAGTTCATCGAATGGAATTACAAGAAACAGCTCGACTGGCTGCTGCTCGACTACGAAAAGCACCGGGGCGTGCAGCGCTACGTCCGGGCGCTGAACCGCTTGCTGAAACGGCGTGCCGCCCTGCATACGGACGACGGCGGCTGGGACGGGTTCACGTGGCTGAGCGTGGACGACCGGAACAACAGCGTGTTCGCCTTCCTGCGCACATGTGGGGAGGATCGTGTCGTGTGCGTCTTCAACTTCACGCCCATAGGGCGTCAAGGCTATGTCGTCGCGCTGCCCGCTCCAGGCGTGTTAAGGCTTCTGCTAGACAGCATGGATCCGGACTACAGCGGAGGCGACTACGGCAGCGGAACCAGCGGAAGCAGCCGTGCGAAAAAGAGCGTCAAGGCGCATAAGGCAAACCTCAACGGTTTTGAATACGGGGCGAGCCTCACGCTCCCGCCCCTGTCGGCTATGTACTACAGTTACAATTTCAGACCCATAACAGGCGCACATCCCGAAGCGCCCGGGCAGCCAAAGGAAGAAAGGAGTGAGCTGTGAGCAGAAAAAAGAAGACAGTCGCGATGCTGCTGGCAGGTGGACAGGGATCGCGTCTCGGTGTCCTCACGCACCAACGCGCAAAGCCTGCCGTGCCCTTTGGGGGCAAGTACAGAATCATCGACTTCCCCCTCTCCAACTGCATCCACTCCGGCATCGACACAGTCGGCGTGCTCACGCAGTACCAACCGCTGGAGCTCAACGCCTATATCGGCACGGGCAGCCCTTGGGATCTCGACACCATCCGGGGTGGCGCGTTCGTCCTCCCGCCCTATGTCAAGGGGAAGTCCGGGCGTTGGTACAGCGGCACGGCGGACGCGATTTTCCAGAACATGTACTTCATCGAGCAGTTTGAGCCGGACAACCTGCTCATCCTCTCCGGCGACCACATCTACAAGATGAACTACAGCTGGATGGTGCGGGAGCACACGCAGAACAAAGCGGACGCGACCATCGCCGTCTTGCCCGTGCCCATCGAGGAAGCGTCGCGCTTCGGCATCATGAACACGGATCCGTCCGGGCGCATCTTTGAGTTTGAGGAGAAGCCCGAAACGCCGAAGAGCAACCTCGCCTCTATGGGGGTCTACGTGTTCAATTGGCAGAAGCTGCGCAAGTGGCTGCAGGAGGACGCGAAGGACGACGCGAGCGACAACGACTTCGGCAAGAACATCATCCCCGCCATGCTCGCGGGAGGGGAACGGCTCTTCGCCTACCGCTACGGCGGCTATTGTAAGGATGTCGGGACGATCCGCTCCCTCTGGGAGGCAAACATGGAACTGTTGACGGACTTCCCGACGCTCAACCTCTAC
>JAITHG010000270.1 GCA_031280075.1 Eubacteriales Family XIII. Incertae Sedis bacterium
GGAGGGCTGGTAGCCCCACACGCGGTCGAGCCCGTAGGTGATGGGGAAGTTCACGCCCATCGCTCCCATGAGCACGAGCTTCCGGATGCGCTCCGGATACTTCACCGCCATCGCGAGGGCGAGCGCTCCGCCGAAGGAGTTGCCGACGAGATCCGCCTGCTCTATGTCCAGCGCGTCGAAGAGATCGATCGTCTGCTGCACCCAGGCGTTCATGCCGTACTGGATGCCCTCCGGGCGGTCGGTGTAGCCGAAGCCGACCATGTCGGGCGCGATCATCCGGCGGTTTTTGCTGAGCAGCGGGAACAGTTTGTTCCAGTTCGCGTAGGCGCTCACGCCGGGCCCCGAGCCGTGCAGCAGCACGAGGGGGAAGCCTTCGCCGACATCGTGGTAGTTGGTATGGAAGGATCCGGTCTGGATCGAATTTGCGATTTCAGGTCTTTTCTCCGCCATTTCTGTTACGTCCTTTCCGCTGTGCGCAGTCTCGCGCCCTGTCCTGTTCGTATTATAATAATAATCTTGTACTTATTATACAGTAACTGTCTTCTACTATCATCGCCGTCTTTCGAAACGTCCGCGCCGGCATTGGACAACCGGCGCGGACAGGATGTCCTGGTGAGCGTCTAGGAGACGACGTTCAGGAAGTTGTCGTTGAGCTGGCGTGTGTAATAGAAGATGCCCTTGCCGATATGGTCGAAGTCCCAGACGCGGACGGGCATGTCCGGATAATGCGCGTAGCCGCCTGCGTAGGTCTCCAGCCTGTTCCCCGACGGGTCGAAGAAGTAGATGGTCTGCCCGCGCGTGACGCCGTGGCGCATCGGGCCTGCGTCGATGTTGACTTCGTTCATCGTCATGATGTCGGCGGCATGCCCGATGTCGTGCCAGGACTCGAGCTTGTAGCCCACGTGGTGCAGCTTGCCTGCCTGCGCGAACTCGAGGACTGCGACATCGTGCGTGCGGTTGGCGCAGGTGAGCCAGGTGACGAGGGTCCCGCCGTCCGGCAGCGTCGCCTTCTCGACGGTCGCCATGCCGCAGACCTCCGTGAAGAAGCGGACGGACTCGTTGGCGTTGGGACCGAAGAGCAGGGCGTGGTCAAAGACCGCTGCGCCGATGCCCCGTGGCTCGACCGTCCAGATTTCGGGGTTGACGAGCCCCGGATGCGGCTCGCTCATCTCTGAGTCGGCAAAGAATTCGATGCGGTGCCCGGTCGGCAGCACGGTCGCGATGCGACGGCCGATGCCCGGCTGGTCGGTGTTCGCGGCGATCTCTTCCACATTCAGCCCGAATGACTTCGTGTTTGCGGCGAGCGTCGTCAGATAGGCATCCGACGCCACCTTGAAGCCCATGAAGTCCATGCCTGCCTCGGGTGCCTGACGCAGGATGAAGGAATGGTGGTCAAACTCGTCGTAGCCCTTGAGCAGCACCCTGCCGTCGGACGTCCGCCCGACCTCGAACAACCCAAGGATCTTCGTGTAGAACTCGACGGACTTGTCCAGGTCCAGGACCCTGAGCTGCATCATGGCCGCTCTCAATACTCCAGTGATTGCCATTGTGTGAACCTCCTTCTTGTGTAGCTTCTATCGCGAACCGCGTCAGGCACTTCCGGCGCGGCAATCGGATCTATGTCAGCTCACTGCCCTTTCATCACCCTGCCGTCGCATGACCGCTGCCATGTGTCCCGGTCTACGGCAGGGCAGAAGCGGACGACCATGTCGCTGGCGGGCATCGTACAGCACGCGAGCACGATGCCGTCCCGCTCCTCCTCCTCTGTGATGTGCGCCCGGCTCATCGGCTTGAAGACGGTCATCTCGCCCTGTTCCACGCGGATCTTGCAGACACCGCAGCCACCGCCGGCGCAGCCCCTGGGGATCTCGCGGCAGCGCAGCCGCCAGATGCCGTTCAGGAGCGGCTCGTCCGCGCGGCAACCGTAGCTGTACAGCTGGCGGCTTCCATCCGTGATGGAGATGCGGAAGACCTTTGCGACCGTCCGTGCGACCGTCCCGGCACCTGCGCCCCTGTCCACACCCATTCCTTTCACGCCCCTCCATAGCCGAGCTTCTTCGAGATGGAGCGCGCAGCCTTCATGAGATGCCGCTTTTTCATCTCGAACAGTTCGCCGCTCATGCGGGACACCGGCCCGGAGATGCTGATGGCGCAGACGACCTCCCCGCCGATGTTCCGGATCGGGATCGCCACGCAGCGCAGCCCGACCATGAACTCCTGGTCATCTGCCGCGAAGCCCTGCGCGCGGATCCGCTCGATGTCCTTCAGCAGCCTGCTGATGCCCGTAATCGTCGTTTCCGTATATTTTGCCAGACCCTTCTTCTTTGCGATCTCTTTGATCCGCTCGTCGCAAAGCCCGGAGAGCAGCGCCTTCCCTACGCCGGTGCAGTGCGCCGGCAGCTTGATCCCGGACTCTGTGATGATGCGGATGGAACTGTTGGATTCCTGTTTGTTGATGTAGAGGACTTCGCCGTCTTCGAGGACAGCCAGATGGACGGTCTCGCCCGTGCGTTCGGAGAGCTGCTCCATATAGGGCTTCGCGATCTTCCTCTCGTCGAGCTTCCGGGAGATCTTGTTCCCGATCTCGAAGAGGTGCAGCCCGAGGCGGTAGTTGCCTGTATCCGTCTCCTTCGTGAGGTAGCCCACGCTGACCAAGGTCGCGAGGATGCCGTGCAGCGTGCTCCGCGCGATGCCGAGCTGTGTCGCGATCTCTGTCAGGGAGAGTGCATGCTCGCTGTCGGCAAGCAGGTCGATGATAGCCGCCGCCTTGATGACGACCTTGATGCCCCCGCCGGACGCGCTGCGGGTCTCCACCCTATTATCCGCAATGTTTGAAATCTGTGCCATCATCCCTGTGCCCTATCGGCTACCTTTCCTTGGGTGGCAGGGATGTGGAAAACCCCTGTCTGCCTGTGCCTAAATCATAGTTCCGGCAGAGTGGCTTGTCCAGCATTATTGAAATTTTTCTAAAATATTTCGGCATTGCCGAAAACGAGACAAGGCAACGGGCAGCTGTCGCCAGCTGCCCGTTGATTGGATCCGTGCCTTTCTGTGCGCTCCGGCTGCCTTTACGGAGCCTGGATGTTGAGCGTGTAGCCACCTATGCCATAATACCCGTCCGCCTTCAGGTAGTAGGTCTGCCCCTCTGTCAAGTCGTACGTAAAGTTGAACAGGGCATCTTTTTTGACCAGTTGGCTCGCCAGTTTCGTCCGGTTGCCGTTGTACAGATAGCCGTCGAGGTAGATCAGGGAGGCATATTTGGCGCTGATGGAGAAGGTGTACCGACCGGTCGACGGTGCGGTAAAGCAGAACATGTCCGCATCCTTGGGCTCCTCGATCTCCCCATTCCGGTTGTTCGAAATGCCTGCAGACAGGGGCCAGATGCTGGCATCGTCGAAGGTGTCCCCGTTGTCATCGTCCTTGCCGGGCGCGGTGACCTTCAGCGTGTACGCCCCCGTGCCCATGAGTCCGTCCGCCTTGAGATAGTATGTCTTCCCGCGCGTCAGCTGATAGGTGAAGGAGAACGGCTTCTTCGCGGGGGCGACCTGCTTCACGAGCTGCTTCTTTGCGCTGTCGTAGAGATAGCCGTCGAGGTAGCGCAGCCCGGTGCCAAGCCCGCTGGAGGCAAAGGTGTACTCGCCGGAGGCGGGTGCGGTGAACTTGAACATGTCGGCATCCTTCGCTCGCTCGATGATGCCGGGGATGTTGGTGGTGGCACCGAAGGAGAGCACCACCGGACGGGCGGTGTCGAAGGTGTTGCCGTGGTCGTCGCTGTGCAGTCGGTCGCCCGGCCAGGAGCGGGTGGTGACGGATACGGTTTTGCCTTTCTCCACTACGATCTGTGTGGCAGCCGTCTCACTGGTTGCGCCGTCCCACCATTGGAAAACAGATTCTGGGGTAAAATAGTCCAAATCGGTGTAGGCGAAGGCTAGTTTGTATGTCCCGGGCTGCAGATCAACCTTGTGCTGCCTGTCCTGGTCGCCTACGTACCAACGCACTCTGAGTGCCCAATTCGACTCGGTGTAAGGATAGCGGTAGAACGAAACGTGGCATTGGGCAGTGCCCTCAGGGAAGAC
>JAITHG010000285.1 GCA_031280075.1 Eubacteriales Family XIII. Incertae Sedis bacterium
CTTCGGGCAGCGGCGCAAAATGCTCCGCAACCCTCTCCTGGCGGTCGCACCCAACCGGGTCGCGCTGGCAGAGGCGTTCATCGCAGCCGGCGTGGATGCGATGGAGCGTGCCGAGATGCTCTCCGTCGAACGCTTCGTCAGGCTCGCAGACGAACTTTTGAAAGTGAACCAGCGGCATGGGGAGGGGGAGCCTTTCCAAGGTGGGGCGCGCTGCCGCGTCAGAAAGTCCATGCGTCAGCAACCCAATTCATGAAATAGAAACCGGAACAAAAATTGAAATTCAGAACAAAAAAAGACAAAACGCAAAAACGCAATCCAAAACCCAGACGGGATCTGAGCAAGATCCCGGTTTTCAAGACGCTTATGCGCCTCTCCGAAAACCGGCTGCTCGGCAACGATTATTTCATCAGCGCCCTGCTGGCCTTCATCCTCATCGCTTTGATCGAAGGCTTTGGCTACAAGCATCCATTCGGTGCCTTCCAGTTCCTCGTGCTGCACCCTGGAGCCTTTCTCGTCAACTACCTGATCCTGTTCTTCTCGCTGTCTCTGGCCTGGCTGTTTCGGCGGCGCACGTTGGTCTACGTCATCGTGTTCGTCCTCTGGGGGGCTGCAGGCGTTACGAACGGCATCGTGCTGTCCTACCGCATGACGCCGTTCACGACGGCAGACCTTCAGATCCTGGATCTCGGCATCGACATGCTGACGAACTACTTCACACCCACACAGAGCGCAGTGATCCTCGGTTTCGTCATCCTGTCGATCCTCCTCTTCCTCCTGCTCTTCTTCTTTGGGCCAAAACGCAGGGTCAAGGAAGGGGTGACCCCTTTGAAACGGCTGCGCAACGGGGCGCTCTCCTTCGTCCTGTCCGCCGTCCTGCTCCTCGGAGGCTGGAACGTCGGGCTGCAGACGGGCGCTGTCTCCTCCTACTTCGAAAACCTCTGGGATGCCTACAAGCACTACGGCATGCCCTACGGCTTCCTTTCGACCTGGCTCCGGCAGGGCGTGAGCAGACCGCTCTCCTACTCAAAGCAGCGCATAGGAGCCATCTTTTCGGACGGGTCGCTCGCTACGATGACGAGCGACGCTGCCGTAAAGGGGGGCACCGCCGATACGGGTGACAAGCCAGCGGATTATCCAAACATCGTCTTTTTGCAGCTCGAATCCTTCATCGACCCGGAGGACATCAAGGGCATGGAGTTTTCCGACACCCCCGTCCCGTATTTCAAGGAGCTGAAGGAGACCTGTTCCTCCGGTCACCTGACCGTGCCCGTGGTTGGAGGGGGCACTGCCAATACGGAGTTTGAGGTCATGTCCGGCATGAGCGTGCGCGAGTTCGGTCCTGGGGAATACCCCTTCAAAACCGTGCTGAAGGAGAAGACCTGCGAGTCGATGGCATACGACCTCCGGCCGCTCGGATACACGTCACACGCCATCCACAACCACCGGGGCGCGTTCTACAACCGCAACGAGGTCTACCGCAACCTCGGCTTTGACGACTTCACATCCCTCGAATACATGAATTACGTGTCCAAGACCGCGAAGAACTTCGCGCGTGACGACGTGCTGACCGGCGAGATCCTGGGCGCGCTCGGATCGACCGAAGGGCGGGACTACGTGTTTGCGATTTCCGTGCAGGGACACGGGGAATACCCTCGGATGCGCGTCATCAAGGATCCGCGCGTTGAGGTCACCTCGCCCATGCCCGACGACGCGCGCAACATGTGGGGTTATTACCTGGAGCAGATCATGGAGATGGACGACTTTCTGCGCGTCCTCACAGAGGAGCTTTCCGAATATGGCGAGGATGTCGTGCTCATCATCTACGGCGACCATCTGCCCGCCCTCCAGATGACGGATGACGACATGAAGACGGGCACGACCTTCAATCCGGAATACGTGATCTGGTCCAATTTTGGACTCAAGAAAGAGGATTCCGACCTCTATGCCTACCAGCTTGCAGCCGAGGTCCAGCGCCGCGTGGGACTCCGGCAGGGAACGATGACCCTCCTTCACCAGGATCAAAAAAACAATTCGGACTATCAAGACAACCTGCATCTGCTCATGTATGATATCCTATATGGCAGACGCTATATTTACGGGGAGAAGAACCCATTCCAGCCGACCGACATGCACATGGGCTTCATGCCCATCCGTATTCGGGAGATCATCGAAATGGGCGGGGAATACTACATCAGCGGAGAGGGCTTCACGCCGTTCAGCAAGGTGACGCTCGACGGGAAGATCCTGGATACGATCTACATCGGCCCTACGGTGCTCAAACTGCTCGAGAAGGTGGATCCCGTAGACGAGGGGCGGATGAAGGTCAGCCAGGTGGAGAAATACCGTGCCATCCTTTCGACCACGGAGTAAGGCGACGCTGCAGGATAAAAAGCAAAGGGGCGACAATGGAATTTGCAAAATATGAGGGATGCGGGAACGATTTCATCCTCGTTCGGGAGGAGGAACTGCCGAGCGCGCTGCTGGAGCAAGACGGGCAACACCCGGCGCGGCGGCGGGAGGATCACGGACTGCCCGCCCTCGCACGGAGGCTCTGCCACCGGTTGCTCGGCATCGGCGCTGATGGGCTCATCCTCGTGAAGGGTGACCCGCTCACGATGACCATCTACAACAGCGACGGCAGCCGGGCGCCGATGTGCGGCAACGGCATTCGCTGCTTCGCGAAATACTGCCTCGACAGCGGCATCGTTCCGGCTGGCACACAGACGATGCAGGTAGCCACGCTCGCGGGCACGAAGACCATCCGCGTGCTGCCTCCCGGCAAGGACGGAGGCTTCCTCGTGGAGGTGGATATGGGATGCCCCGATTTTTCGGCGCGCAGCCTTGGCGTGGAGGCAGACGGCGATTTTGACCGGCAGAAGATCGATGTCGGTGGGGTGGGGCTGACCGTCTCCGGCGTGAACACCGGCACGATACACGTCGTAGTCTGGCTCGACGAAGACCGGATCACCGCCGCCAAGACACCGATGGATCTGTTTCACGACAGCAAGCTCGACCTCTTCGGGCGGACGCTTTCCTCCCACGGGCTCTTCCAAGAGCGAACCAATGTGAACTTCGCCCGCGTCCTCGGTTCGGATGAGATCACGATGATCACATGGGAGCGCGGGGCAGGGCTGACTGCCGCCTGCGGTACGGGCGCGTGCGCCGCCGCCGTCATCGGTATGCGGGAGAAGGGGCTGCACAGGACTGTCCGCGTCTACCTCCCCTACGGGGAACTTTCTGTCACGCTGGACGATGCCGGCCGCCTCCTTATGTGCGGAGGCGCTTCTAAGGCGTTCACGGGCAGCACGGACATCACCGCCTAGGGGTAACGCAGAAGGGGACTGGCTTGACAGAGAAAATACAGGCAGGACGCGGCGCAAAATACTGCGGAACCGAGACCGGGCCGATCCGCCCACCGAGCGAAGCGGAGAGCCTCATGCTGCGCGTGACGCGCAACTGCCCGTGGAACAGGTGCCGGTTTTGCAGCCTGTACAAGGGTGCATCATTCAGCATCAGGCGGCGCGAGCCCGTGCGCGCGGACCACGAATCCGGCGCTTCCAGGA
>JAITHG010000317.1 GCA_031280075.1 Eubacteriales Family XIII. Incertae Sedis bacterium
CTCTTCCAGACCGTGGACGGCAGACCGAACGATTACTACATCGGCTACCTCGAGCACAAGGCGCGCGGCGGCGCGGCCATCGTGACGCTCGGCGAGGCAAACGTGTACGACGGCGGAAATCATACGCCCATGATGGAGATGACCCACGACAACCGCTCGCTCTACGGGGAGATGGCGGCAGCCATCCACGAGCATGGCGCAGTGGCAAGCGTCGAACTGACGCACGGGGGTGTCTTGGCAAAGCCGCAGTTCAACAGGGATCGGGATCTCATCTTCGGTCCCACGAAGGATCTGAACCCCATGAACCAGGGTTGCTGCCGAGAGATGACAGAGGGTGACATGGAGCGGATCGCGCATGCCTATGCCGATGCGACGGAGTACTACCTTTCCGTCGGCTTCGACACGGTGCTCGTGCATGCCGGGCATGGCTGGCTGCTCCAGCAGTTCCTCTCCCCCCTGAAGAACAAGCGCACGGATCGGTATGGCGGCAGCCCGGAAAACCGCATGCGATTCCCGCTTGAGGTCTTTCGAACCATCCGGGCACGTGTCGGGGAAGAGCCAGCCCTCATGGCGCGCATCTCCGGCTCAGAACGTCATCCGGACGGCTTCTCGCCGCAGGACATGGCAGACTTCCTCGCGCAGGCGCAGGCGTACATTGACCTCGTGGAGGTCAGCACCGAGGGCTTCGAATACACCTTCGCCGGTCCGTACATGCCGCATGGGCAAAACGTAGCTTTTGCAGAGGAAATCAAGTCGTCCGGGAAGGTGAACATCCCCGTATTCACGGTCGGCTCGATCAGCAGTCCCGCGTTTGCGGAGGAGGTCATCGCCTCTGGGCGGGCAGACGGCGTGAGCGTGTCGCGCGCCCTTATCGCCGATCCCTATTTTCCAAAAAAAGCGGCTCTAGGGCGGGCGGGCGACATCGTGCCCTGCCTGCGCTGCAGCAACTGCACCGGCAGCGACAACGCAAACCGGCATTTTGTCTGCAGCGTCAACCCGCTGCTCGCGCGGGAGTCGAGGCTCGGCTTCGGCGCGGACATCGGGAAGGCACCCCACAAAAGGCGCGTGCTCGTCGTCGGGGGCGGCCCTGCCGGCATCACGGCTGCGGTCACGGCGGCGGGGCGCGGGCACGCGGTACAGCTCGTCGAGCAGGCGGATGCCGCCGGGGGCTGGCTGCGCTTCAGCGACACAGACAGCCTGAAGCACGACGTGCGGCTCTACAAGGACTACCTGCTGCGGCAGCTGGATGCCAGCGGCGTGGAATTGCTGCTGGGCACGGAGGTCACGCCCGCGCTCGCGCAGTCCCTCGCGCCGGATCACATCATCGTGGCGACGGGCAGCGCCCCCATCGTCCCCGCAAGCCTCCCCGGTATCGGGCGGGCTATGCACGCCTCGCAGGTCTACTTCGCCCCCAGCTGCGCACAGGGAGACGACTTCGTCATCATCGGGGGCGGGCTCATCGGCGTGGAGGCAGGGCTGCACCTGCAGAACATCGGCAAGAACGTAACCGTGCTGGAGATGCAGGGCGAGTACGCGACGGATGCCCTGCCGCTCTACAAGGCGGGGCTCGCGGTCAAGATCGGAGAGCTCGGGCTGGACATCCGCACCTCGGTGCGCGTGCTCGGCATCACGGAAGCAGGCGTGCACTATGAGAGCGGCGGCGCGGAGGCAGAAGCACAGTTGAAGGCTGGGGCTGGGGCGGCGGCAGCGGCAGCGGCGGAGACAGTGATCCCGGCAGACACGGTGCTCTACGCCGTCGGCATGCGCGCACAGGATGAACTGTACTTCGCGCTCACCGGCTGTGCACCCTTCATCTCGCTCGCGGGCGATGCCCGCAAGGTCGGCAAAATCGACGGGGCGGTGCACGGCGGCTTCTTCGCGGCGCTGGACGTGGGGGATGTATGAGGCAGAGGCACTCTCCTTCTATTATTGGACAAAATGCATTTATTGAACAAGAAAAGGGCAGAACTTGCAACATTGGGTTATTGCAAAGGAGACCGGCGCAATGGGCAAAAGAACGAAGATCGACGTCAAGGACGGCACGCGCGTCTTCAAAGGGGCGAGCCTCATGGGTTCGCTGAGCGGACCGCCGACCGTCGTGGACACGCACGAGGGCAGGATCGTCCGCATCCGCCCCCTGCACTACGAGGACTATACGGACTGGGAGAGGCTCAACCCTTGGAGCATCGAGGCGCGCGGCAGCTCATTCGGACCGCCGAGGCACTCCGTGCCCGCGCCCTTCTACCTCTCCTACAAGAAGCGCGTCTATTCGGAGAACCGCGTGCGCTACCCGCTGAAGCGCGTCGATTTCGACCCGGCGGGGGAGCGCAACCCGCAGAACCGGGGGAAATCGAAATATGTGCGCATCACATGGGACGAGGCGGCGCAGATCGTCGCGGACGAGCTGCTGCGCGTGCAGGAAAAATATGGGATGAGCGCCGTGCTCGCGGAGGCGGACATGCACGGCGAGGGCAAGCACGTCGCGCCCTCGCACGGCTGTATGACGCGGCTGCTGTCCCTCATGGGCGGTTTTACGATCCAGATGCGCAACCAGGATTCCTGGGAGGGCTGGCACTGGGGCGCAAAGCACGTCTGGGGCAGCGAGCCGGTGGGCGAGATGATGCCGATGCGCAACCTTTGGCCGGACATCGCGAAGCACAGCGACATGCTGCTGTTTTGGGGCGCAGACCCGGAGACGACGGCGATGGGCTTCGACGGCTACATGCCGAGCCGCCTCGCGCAGTGGCTCCATTCGCTCGGATTGAAGTATATTTTCATCGACCCGGCACTGAACTACGCGGGCTGCTACCTCGCCGACAAGTGGATCCCCGTGATCCCGAACACGGATGCCGCCCTGCACCTTGCCATCGCCTACACATGGCTGACGGAAGACACCTGGGACAGGGAATACGTAGAGACGCATGCCCTCGGCTACGAGGCGTTCTTCGACTACGTGCTCGGCAAGGAGGACGGCGAGCCAAAGACACCGGCGTGGGCGCAGGACAAGTGCGGAGTGCCCGACTACACGATCAAGGCGCTGGCGCGAGACTGGGCGCGCAAGACGGTGTCCATCACGCACTGCAACGGCGGACCGATGATCCGCGGTCCCTTCTCGAGTGAGCCGGGGCGGCTCGAGCCTATCCTGCTCGCGATGCGCGGGCTGGGGAAGCCGGGCGTGCACCAGGTCAAGTGGACGGAATGGAACCTGTTTTCG
>JAITHG010000177.1 GCA_031280075.1 Eubacteriales Family XIII. Incertae Sedis bacterium
CATACAGACAAAACGGTCTATGGGCTCTACCAGCGCACAGTCTCTGTGCACTACGATCCGCAGGGCGGCTCGCCTGCCCCGCAGAGCCAGACGGGCGAGCAGTATGTCAACAGCTACAACACCCGGAAAATCGCCAGCCCGCAGATCAGGCTCGCGGATGCCATCGAAAAGCCAGATGCTACGTTCGTCTGCTGGTTTGACAGCAGCACGGGCACCGCCTACGAGGCAGGGGAGACGATCACGGTGCGGCAGGACACCGTCCTGAAGGCGCAGTGGTCGGGCGGCTCCGGAGGTGAGGACGACTATGGCAACGACTTCGGCACGGCACAGAACTGGACACTGAAGCCCGGAAAGGTCAACAGCCTGCCCGGGAGAATAGAGGCAGAGAAGGATGCCGACGTGTTCCGCTTCGTCGCACCCGTCACCGGCATGTACAGGATCTACGCTTCGGGGCAGCCCGCCTCGCTGGTCTACCTGGACGGTTATCTGTACAACGCCCAACACGAACTGCTGCACACGGCTCTCCAGATCCATACGCCCTTCGAGATCGTGCGGGAACTGCGGCAGGGAGAGACGTACTTCCTCAAGCTCGATGGATATAGCGGGTACGGCTCCTACCAGATCAACATCGCAGTGCCCGCAGACCCAGGGACACCCTTTGACACGGCGGTGCCCTGGGCGCTGCCACCGAAGAACGCCGGCTTGACGTACATCAGCACGGTCAGCGCTGTCATGGAGTCGCCAACCGACAGTTATTTCAAGATGACCACACCGTATTATGCTCTCAATTCAGGCTCTTCCGGGTACGGCGAGCACTCGTTCACGATCGACGCGGCGGATCCATCGTTGAGCGGATGGATCGTGTATCTTTACAACGAGGATCAAGAGCTGCTCTATACCAAGGATTTGAGCACATCGACGTATCGGTCATTTTTCTTCGAACTTGAGCCGGAAAGCACCTATTACCTCCGGGTGCACGCGGAGTCCGGAGCAGGATATTATCAAATGCGTTCCGTTCCCTTGTTCTGGATCGCCTGACTTATTGCTCCGACAGCTAAACCTTGGACACAAACCCGCATCTTGGGGTTGGAATGCCCCGCTGCCGCCACAAGCGCAGCGGGGTCTTCTATTGCCACCCGAAACCATTTATAATAGTAATATTATTTGTATGTCCCTGCGCGAAGCCAAAACCGCGCGGGGCAGAGAGGCGGGCATCCGGTCACAGGGAGCCCGCAGGTGAAAGGAGTCAGGCATGTCCATCGAAAAGAAGATCAAGATCAGCGTCGTCACCTCGAAGTGCCACCACTACAAGCCAGGGGATGCCATCTACCTGAACGGTCCCATGCTGGATCTTGAAAAGTCGGACGCGGTCTGCATGAGCGCCCTGAACGCGATCTACCCCTTCGTCTATGCCGCACGCAAGGGCGTGGACGCGGAAGGCATGGGGTTCGATGAGATGATCTTCCAGTGCCCTGACGGTCCGGAGACCGTGGAGTTCCGCATCGAAGCGTCCGAGTAAGGCATCCGGACGAGGCATCCACAGATGGCACGCCACGTTTTCAGGTTTCCTTAAGCGTGCGCGTGCTATAGTGTCTTTATGAAAGTACTGATGGTGGAAGACGAGCGCTGGCTCGCGGAGGCGGAAGCCCGTATCCTCAAGAAGAACAACTACGATGTCGATCTCGCCTTCGACGGCGAGGACGGGCTTGACTGCGCGCTGACAGGCGTATACGACATCATCCTGCTCGACATCATGCTGCCGAAGATGGACGGGCTGTCCGTGCTTCGCTCCCTGCGAGAGGAAGGGGTGAGCGCCCCTGTCATCCTGCTGACGGCGAAAGGCGAGCTCGAGGACAAAGTGACTGGGCTGGACAGCGGGGCAGACGACTACCTCGCCAAGCCGTTCAAGTCGGAGGAACTGCTCGCGCGCATGCGGGCAGTGCTGCGTAGGCGGGACACGCTGCTGCCCGAGGGCGTGCTGCACTTCGGCGGCATCGATTACAACCCGCACACCCTCGTGCTCTCGGTCGGAGAGATCCGCTACAACCTGACGCAGAAGGAGGGGCGGCTGCTCGAATACCTCATGCAGAACAACGGCATCAGCCTGTCTGCCGATGCCATCATCGAAAAGGTCTGGGGCTACGACAGTGACGCCGAGGACAACCACGTACAGGTCTACATCTCCTTCCTGCGCAAGAAGCTGGCAGCCCTCGGCACGGATGTGCGCATCCGCACGATCCGGGGCGTGGGCTACGCGCTCGTGGACGGAAAAGGAGAGGGTTGATCCTGCCATGCCCGACTTTCTGAAAAAATTCCGCAACCGCCTGCTCCTGCTCAACATGGCGTCCCTCATCCTCGTCATGGCGCTCTCTTTCAGCGTCATCTTCTTCGTGCTTTCGATGTTCCTGCGCAGCGCTGACCGGGACAGGCTCGAGGCCATCCCTGCCGACGTATTCACGAGCGCCATGCTGGATGAGCAGGTCAGCGCGGAAGGCGATGCGGGGGCGGGGTCTGGGCCGGTGCCGGGCAAGGGACGCGGCGGCGTGCTGTTCGGCAACAGCGCCGCAGAGGTCGCCATCGACTTCGGCAGCGCCTTCGTCGTGAACGTCGACCGAAGCGGGCAGATCACAGTCTTCTCGCGCATCGAGCTCACGGAGAACGACTACGTGAGGGCGGTGCGCTACGCGACAC
>JAITHG010000068.1 GCA_031280075.1 Eubacteriales Family XIII. Incertae Sedis bacterium
ATGGCAGCGTTCGCGTTGCTGTTGATGGCGACGATGGTCGACGCGGTCTTGATGCCCTTGAGGTGCTGACCTGCGCCGGAGATGCCGACCGCGATGTAGAGGTTGCCGGAGAACTTCTGCCCGGACATGCCCACGTAGCGGTTGAGCGGCAGGTACTTGAGCGTCTCCGCGACGGGACGGGAGGAACCGAGCGCCGCGCCGGCCGCCTTCGCGAGGTCGATGGCGACCTGGACGTTCTTCTTGTCGCCGATGCCCTTGCCCATGCTGACGACGCGCTCCGCGTCGATGATGGGCGTGTCGATGGGGATGCCGACCGAGAAGTCGTAGCCGTCCTTCTTGAGCGCTGCCACGAGGGCTTCCACCTTCTCCTTCGCGCTGCCTTCCTTGAAGATCTCCTTCTTGCGCTCGCCCGTGATGCCGCCTGCCGCCTTCTTCTTCGCGCTGCCGCCCTCCTTGGGAGCCTTGCCGACGATGTGGCTTGCGATGACGATGCGCTGGATCTCGTTCGTGCCTTCGTAGATGGTCGTGATCTTCGCGTCGCGGTAGAAGCGCTCCACCTCCATGCCCTTGAGGTAGCCGTTGCCGCCGTGGATCTGCAGCGCCTCGTTGGCGACCTCGAGCGCGATGTCGGATGCATACATCTTTGCCATTGCGGACTCCTTGCCGTAGGGCAGGTGGTCGTCCTTCAGGTCTGCCGAGCTGTAGATGAGCAGGCGCGCGTTGCGCAGCTTCGTCGCCATGTCGGCGAGCTTGAAGGAGATAGCCTGCTGGAAGGCGATGGGCTTGTCGAACTGGATGCGCTCCTTCGCGTATTCCACAGCCGCCTCGAACGCGCCCTGTGCGATGCCGAGCGCCTGCGCAGCGATGCCGATGCGCCCGCCGTCGAGCGTCCCCATGGCGATGCGGAAGCCTTCGCCCTCCTGCCCGAGCAGGTTTGCCTTCGGCACACGCACGTTGTTGAAGATCAGCTCGCAGGTCTGCGAGGACCGGATGCCGAGCTTGTCGTAATGGTCGCCGAAGGTGAAGCCTTCCATGCCCTTCTCGACGATGAGGGCGCTGATGCCGCGCGTGCCCATGCCGGGCTGCGTGACGGCGAACACCACGTAGGTATCTGCCTTGCCTCCGTTCGTGATGAAGATCTTGCCGCCGTTCAGGATATAGAAGTCGCCGTCCGGGTCGGCGGTCGTCTCCGTGCCGCCCGCATCCGAACCCGCGTTGGGCTCGGTCAGCCCGAAGGCACCGATCTTTGCGCCCTGTGCGAGGGGCGTAAGGTATTTCTTCTTCTGTTCTTCCGTACCGAAATTGTAGATCGGCCATGCGCCGAGCGATGTGTGCGCCGACAGGATGACACCTGTGCCGCCGTCCACGCGCGCGAGCTCTTCGACCGCGATCGCGTAGCTGATGTAGTCGAGCCCCATGCCGCCGTATTCCTTCGGGAAGGGGATGCCGAGCCAGCCAAACTGACCCATCTTCTGCACCACCTCATCCGGGAACTGGTTCTCCTTGTCAAGGAGAAAGGCGATCGGCTTGACTTCCTGTTCCGCAAACTCCCTCACTTTTGCCCGAAACGCCTCGTGCGTCTCAGTCGTCTTAAACAACATAGTCCTACCTCCTCGTGCGTGATCCAACAGGTTCGCGCGGGCGGGCATCCGTCCCCTTGTGCAGGGAGCAAAGCGTCCACGCTGAGTCTAGTGCCGGCGCCGCCGTTACTTCGGGACGGACTCCGCTGGCTCCTCATCAAGCAGCAAGTCCTTCAGATTGCAGCTCCGCATCTTCTCGTCGAGCATCCCCTGGATCTCCAGCAGACCGTCGTGCGCCCGGCATTTGCCGTCACAGACCTCCCGCCGTGCACAGTGGTACTCGGGTCGCAGGCATGCGCTGATCCACCTTCGATCCTCCATGATGTTCACGACCTGGAGCAAATTGGTCTCCGCCAAGTCGGCAATGAGGGTCACGCCCCCATCCGAACCGCGCTTGATGGCGACCAGACCGCCCCCTTCAAGCTTCTTCATGATGCGATAGGCGAACTGGAGCGGAAGAAGCTCGCGGCGGCAGATCTCCGCAGCGGGAATCTTCCCCCCGGACGAGAGCGCCCGGAGAATGCGCAGAGCGTAATCTGTTTCCCTTGTGATAATCAGTCCGGAACCTCCTTTCGGGACGACGGGGCAAGCGGTTCGTGACAGTCATCCGGAAACTCCGGAGACGAGAGAAGAATATCTGTTATGTCCAATATAGGATACTTGACTGATTATGTCAAGAATAATTTTTGGTATCGTCGAAAGGTTTTTGCTGGAGGCTGCACACGCAGGATCTGTCGTTAGGGGATCATGTAGAATTCAAAAAAGGCAGAAGCCTCCTCCCCGTTCACAGTCACGTCTTTCCGGACCCGGTAGTGCCCCTCCGTCAAGGGCACCTCCTGCACCTCATCCCAGTTCAGCAACACATAGATCGGTGAGCTCATGCCGGGTTTCAAGAAGTATAGCAGCATCTTTACGTAGATAGAAGCACCATGCCTCTCCCAGCGCAAGCCTTTTCTCACCTCAATGCTATAATCCTCTCCCGCTTCGATCATATAATCTGAGCCGTTGTTGAAATAACATGTGAAGAGCTTGGTGTCCAGGCTGAACCTGTTCACGTCGTCGTTTGTCCGGATAATAAGGTTGTACTGGATCGATTTTCCTTCTCCGACAGTTGCGCTGCCTGGAAGGCTCGACACCATGACGAGCAAAGCAAGGATCAGAAGAAGCGGGGCTTTCTTTGACAACTGCGCGCCGACCTGCAAAAATGCCTTGCTTGTATCCATCGTCTGGAGCCATCGGGTCAGCAGATGCCTTCATCGTGCCAGACAGCACGATTGCAAAGCACATCATGAAAACAAACGGCTTTCACCACTCTTGCGCACATTGTTTCATCACTCTCCTTTCCATTTAGACCTATAAATGAACGGGATCACCTCCTAATGGTAGCACACATAATGAGGCACATCAACACATTTTGATAATTTTTTGTGGTTTTATTGCATTATTAATTTTGTCATGGTGTCTGTACCGAGGGAAGACAGCATTATCTACTTCATGGTCAGCAGCTCACCTACGGCATCTATAAGGCGTGACAGCCTCGCCTCTGCGCCCTGCCCATCCTGTCCGTCGGCGGAGCAGGTGGGCAGGATGGACACTGGGACGGGCAATATTGCAGCCAAGACAAACAGGGCATTGCAGGA
>JAITHG010000158.1 GCA_031280075.1 Eubacteriales Family XIII. Incertae Sedis bacterium
ATGGCACGAAATGCCGTGGCTTCGCGGCATGTGGACAAAAGCGCGCCCCGCAAGCCCCAGGGGTCAGGGGGCAAAGTTTTGTCCATGGATCAATCGCCGCCGTGGCAATGAGGCTCGCAGTAAGATACAATAGAGGGAGAGAGAAGGCGTGGCGAAGCTGCGCAGGAGATGCAGGAAGAACAGGCCTGTGCAGACAGGCGGGAGGATTTTTGGGAATGAATGTTGGGATACTATGGGATATCGAGAACGTGACGCCGCCCTCGGGCATGAACTTCGTCCAGTCCATCATCGACGCGGTCAGCACCGACGGGCGGCTTTCGTTCGCGATGGCTTTCGGAGACTGGACGACCCCGCAGATCGCAAGGATGGCGGACGAGATGTCGTCCTGCAATTTCGAACTCATCCATACCCCGCACGGCGGGAAAAAAAACAGCACGGACATGTCGCTCGTCGCGCACGGTGTGGAGCTCATATTCCAGTACCCGCATGTCGAGCGCTTTGTCCTGGTCTCCGGGGATGGCGACTTCAGACCCCTGCTCCTCACGCAGCGCAAGCACGGCAAGGAGACCTGGGTGGTCTGCGACGTGAACAACAGTGCGTCGGAGGACCTTATCAAGATGGCAGACCACTCGCTGGACTACCGCGACATCATCAAGGAGGTCGAGGACATAGACGATCAGGGCGGGGCGGAGCCGGAGTCCCCGGACGCAGGGCCGAACAAGGAGCACGCCTTCGAGCTGTTCAAAGAGACGGTGGGGTTGATGCTCAAAGAGGGCAACAAGCCAGCCTCAGGAGGCGTGAAATCGCGCATGAAACTCCTCAACCCGCAGTTCGACGAACGCGTGCTGGGCTACCGATCCTGGCTCGCCTTCGTGCAGGATGCCAAGGACGCGACGCGGATCAAGTACAAGAACGGGGCCTTCGAGTTCACGAAGAAGAACGAGCCGTCCATTCCGACCGTCTTCCAGTCGTTGATGGATGCCCTGCCCACGAACGGGCGGTGGGAACTGTTCACCATGGTAGCGCAGAAGATCGACTGCCGGAGCTACGGCTACAAGAAATTCAAGGATCTGGTGCTGGACGCAGAAAAGCGCGGCTATGTCGTCACGAAGAACGAAGGGGTCATCTGGTCGGTGCGCCGCGACTACAAGTGAGCGAGGACGAAGCGCCGCATCTCCGAGGCGAGCCGCTGCGCCGCAGGAGAATCTGGCTCCGCGTCGAAGCCATGGCCTGCAGAGACGAAGGGCGACAACTGCGCGCCGGGCAGCAGGGCGGCAAGCTCCCGCAATTCGGCGAAGGGGACATCCGTGTCGTCCGTGCCGTGAACCAAGAGAACCGGTGGAAAGCCCTTCGGAATGGTGAGGTCACGCAGGGAGAAGTCCCGCAGAAAATGTTTCGCCTCACCCCCGTAGACCCAAGAGAGCCATGAACCCTCTGCCCGCGCCCGGGCATAGAGGGCAATGCGTTCCCCGAATGGGGAACCAAGGCAGGGTGTACTGAGAATGCCGGTGCGAGCAGCCGAGCTGCATGCGACCGCATCGTCACGTTCAAGCATCTTTTTATAATAAGGGCTGGGACGGTCGTACCAGCCGTCCTCCAAAAAACCCTAGCCATAGTAAGACAGGATGCCGGCAGGAGGGACAGCGCAGTCTGCCATGCCCGCCATCAGGCAGAGATAGGCACCGGCGGATCGCCCCCAAAGGAAGTAAGGCGCATCCGGAAACAGCCCGCTCCGCATGCCATGAACAAACCAGCGAACGGATTCCCGTACTTCATCCAAGATTGTATCGATCTGCGTAAAAGGGGCCAGACCATAGTCGAAGGACAAAACAGAAAACCCCTCCCGTCGCAACGCATCCAAAGTCTGCAAAGGCAAGTCGTCTCGATGTCCAAACAGAAAGCCGCCACCATGGAAGTAGAGCAGATAAGCCCTAGGGGAAGTGACAACAGAATCCCGCCAGCCCTCGCCCCTCCCGCCTGCAGTAGCATAGTGCGGAAAATGGCTCACCATGCGGGCGTAGTGCCTGCCCCGTATGCTGTATGAAACACTGTTTGTATCGATCGTCGCATCCTCCTCCGGGGTAACCATTTTTCATTCCCTCTGTTGTCTTTTGTATTGTCTTTGCGGCGTATCCCGTACACAGCATAGCATGTTGGTCGATTGGTTGTCGAGGGATTCGTTTTCAATCTGTGATCATGTCACGCAGGTTCGCCAGCCGGGGTTTTTCTTTACGGCAAAGCCCCCCCCCACCCTGCGGCATTGTCCACAATGAACAAAACAAAAATCCGGATTGGTCATTCTGGATAATGCCTTTGTGCCCGGAACGTTATATCATTCACTCATTCAATCATAGAACGCTGTGCCTGCACCGTGACCTACGGCGGGACGGGCGGGCGCATACCGCGAACGGAGGGATGAAAAATGAGCATCACACCGGAAGAGATCAGAGCTGCACGTGAATGGATGTCCTCGTTTGGGGCAGACGGGGGCGGCGGCATGGCGCGGCTGCTTTACACCAATGCCTGGCTGGCTGTCCAGAACGCGCTGCAGGAGAAGTTCGCGTCGCTGGGGATGCGGACGGAGTTCGATGCCGTCGGCAATCTGAAGGGTACGCTGGTCGGCACGGACAATGCAGACCATGAGGACGGCGCGGGCGCGACCATCGCCACCGGCTCCCATGTGGACACCGTCGTGAGAGGCGGGCAACTGGACGGGCAGCTGGGCATCTTCGGCGGCTATCTCGCCATCAAGGATCTGCTGGAAGAGCACGGGTTACCGAAGAAAAATCTCGCCGTCTTCTCCATTGCAGAAGAGGAAGGCAGCCGCTTCCCCACCGTGTTCTGGGGCGTGAAAAACCTGTTCGGTCTCCAGAGCGAAGAGGAAGTGATGAACATCGAGGACGTGGACGGCATCCGCTTCATGGATGCCATGCACCAGTGCGGATTTGACTTCGCGGAAGGCAGACCGAGCCTCATGGACGGCGTGGAAGCCTTCATCGAGCTGCACATCGAGCAGGGCAACACCCTTGAAAAGGAAGAAAAGTCAGTGGGTGTCATCGGCGGCATCGTCGGACAGCGGCGCTACAACATCACACTGAAGGGCGAGGCGAACCACGCCGGGACGACGCTGATGAAGTATCGCCGGGACGTGGTGGAAGCTTTCGCCCGCATCGTGACGGAATCCCTTGCAAAGGCGAAGGCGGCGGGCGATCCGCTGGTTCTCACCTTCGGCAAGGTGGTCGTGCGACCCGGCACGGTGAACGTTGTCCCCGGCGACATCCTCTTCACGATGGACTGCCGCCATACGGACAAAGGGACGCTGGCACAGTTCACGGAGGAAATCGAGGCGGACATGGCACGCATCGCGGGCGAGATGAGCATGGAGATCGACATCGACCGCTGGATGGACGAAGAGCCGACACCGATGGACGCGGGGCTGATAGACCTGATCGAGGGTGCCTGCAAGGAAGACGGGCTGAACTACCGCATGATGCACAGCGGCGCAGGGCACGATTCCCAGATCATCGCGAAGCACGTCCCCGCCGGCATGATCTTCGTACCCAGCATCGGCGGCATCAGCCACAACCCGGCTGAGGACACGAGGACGGAAGATCTCGCGCAGGGCATCGAAGCACTGAAGACGGTTCTTTATAAGCTGGCGTATTGAGCGCCAAGCAATCCGCACTATTTCCATTATCCGAACTGTTACAAAGAAATGAGGCGAACAATGACCAAGGAAATCCGCAAGAACTATTGGAAGACCATCATCTTCACCTTCTGCTTCGGCTGGGTCGTCATCTGGATCTACCGCTCCATGCTGACGCCCGTGTACGGAGAGATCCAGGGGACGATCGGCGAGCAGAGCAACGCTGCAATGGGGCTGATCGCCAGCTGCTACTTCTTCGGCTACACCGCCCTGCAGATTCCCTCCGGCTTCCTCGTGGACCGCTTCGGGCAGAAGCGCGTCCTCATCCCCGGTTTCATCCTCTTCGCCATCGGCGCGTTCAGCATCGCGACCGCCCAGAACCTCGCGGCGATCTATGTGGGCAGCGTGCTGGGCGGCGTGGGCTGCGGCACGTACTACGGCGCGGCATTCTCCCTGACGGCGCAGCATGTGCCGCCGGCCAAGAAGGGGCTGTGCACCGCCATCGTAAACAGCGGCTCGGCGCTGGGCATGATCCTCGGCATGACGGGCTCGAGCTTCATCGTCAAGCAGCTCAACCTGCCCTGGCAGGTCATGGTCTGCGTCTCCGCGTCCCTCATCGTGGTGCTGGTCATCTGGTTTGCCATCGCGGTCAAGGACAACCTCGCAGAGAAGAAGGCGCTGATCCAGGCGGGCAAGGAAGGCGCGCCGAAGCAGGAACCAGTCCAGCCCGCAAATGCGACAGGTTCTGACAATACCCACAAGCAGGTACCAGAAAAAACGGAAGGCACTGCCGCCGCGACCGCCGTCGGCGGGGCATCCCTGTTCAGCGCGCGTCTCGTCTCCTGCTACTTCCTCTACTTCACGACCTGCTACGCCTATTACCTGATCGTGACCTGGCTGCCCCGCTTCTTGGAGTCCGAGAGGGGCATCACCGGCGGCATGATCGGTCTGGTGGTCTCGATGATCGCCGTGACGGCAGTGCCCGGTGCCCTGTTCTTTGCCCATCTCTCCGACCGCAAGCGGAACAAGAAGCCGCTCATCATCTCAGGGCTTGAGCTGTCCGCCTTCGTGCTCATCGCCATCTCCATGTTCGTGCCCAACGCGGGGCTGCTTGCCCTCGTGCTGCTGCTGTACGGATTCCTCGGCAAGATGGCGGTAGACCCGGTGCTCATCTCCTACGTATCCGACACGGCAGACCAGCGGAACACGGCCAAGACGCTCGGTGTGTTCAACTTCTTCGGGATGTCGTCCTCCATCGTCGCGCCTGCCGTGACAGGGCTCATCATTGACAAGACGGGTTCGGGGCAGCTGGGCTTCTACATCGGCGCAGCGCTGCTCATCGTGGGCACGGTCACATTCCTGGCGCTGAACGCCCGCAGCATGAGACAGGCGGCAGCCGCAGCGGCGGCAACGACAGCAGTGAAGTAAGGCAGCGGCACAGGGCGTAGGCGGCACGGTGCGCCTGGTCGCCCGGAGCGTTCGGTGGCCCGACCGCCAGACCGCCCGGGCCGCCCTGGCCGCGAAAGGAGCAAGCGACATGGGATATATCAACAACGTGACAGGCTACAGGGACGGCTTGCTGTCCACGAGATCCATCATCCGGCGTGGCAACTTCGCCCTTCTCGAGCCGGACGGGCTGGTTCAGAACAGGCTGCCGGGCTTCGAGGGCTGCCAGGCGACCATCCTTGCCTCCCCGAAGCTGGGCGCGTCCTTTGTGGACTACTTGCTCACCGTCCAGCCGGGCGGAGGGAACCGGGAGGGCTTCGGCACCGGGGAGGAAGAAGTCTTCTTCACCCTGCTGGAGGGCGAGCTGACGGTCGGGAACGAGGACGGCTCCCAAGACATGCGCAAGGGTGGCTACCTCTACAACCCGCCGGGAAAGCACCTCTTCCTCGAGAACAAGAGCGGCGAAGCGGCGAAGGGCTTCCTCTACAAACGGCTCTACGACCGGATAGAAGGACATGAGCCACACGCAGTGGCAGGCAACATCGACGACGTGCCCTTCAAGGACTACGAGGGAATGGCGGACGTGCGGGTCAAGGACTTCCTCCCCGCTGCGGACGACCTCGCCTTCGACATGAACTTCCACATCCTGTCCTTCCGCCCGGGGGCGAGCCACGGCTACATCGAGACGCATTTCCAGGAGCACGGGGCATACGTATACTCCGGCGAGGGCATGTACGTGTTGGACGACCAGTGGCTGCCCGTACAGAAGGGCGACTACCTGTTCATGGGTGCCTACTGCCCCCAGGCGTGCTATGCGGTGGGGCGCGACGAGGAATTTGCCTACATTTATTCGAAGGACTGCAACCGGGACGTGCGGTTGTAAAGGATCCAATAAAAGAAACAGAGCAGGCGTATTGTGACGCCAAGAGGAGGACGATAGGATGAAACTGGCGAGAGCGGAGCTGAAGAGGCTCATGAAAACGAAGTTCGTCCGGGCAGGGCTGCGGGAGGACCACGCGGAGACCATCGCAGAAATCCTCACATGGTCGGACGAGCGGGGCTACCACTCCCACGGCGCGGTGCGGGTCGAGTACTACAGCGAGCGCATCGCCAAGGGCGGCATCACCCGCGACCCCGCATTGTCCTTCACGAAGACGGGACCTTGCAGCGGTGTTTACGAGGGCGACAACGGCTGCGGCTACGTGGTGGCGAAGAATGCCATGGAGGAGGCCATCGCGATGGCTAAGGAGAGCGGCATCGCCGTCGTCAGCGTCAAGAATATCTCCCACAGCGGCAGCATCGGCTACTACGCGGAGATGGCCGCCAAGGAAGGGCTCATCGGGCTCACCATGTGCCAGTCCGACCCGATGGTCATCCCCCACGGCGGCGCGGAGCCGTACTACGGGACAAACCCGATCGCCTTCGCCGCCCCCACGGCGGACGAACGCCGGGTGGTCTTCGACATGGCGACCACGGTGCAGGCGTGGGGCAAGGTTCTCTACGCCCGCTCCCGCAAAGAGTCCATTCCGGAAACCTGGGCTGTGGACGCGGACGGCAAGCCCACCACAGACTCGACTGCGGTCAACGCACTCGTCGCCATCGCCGGGGCGAAGGGCTACGGGCTCATGATGATGGTGGATGTCCTCTCGGGCATCATGACGGGCGTGCCCTTTGGCAAGCACGTCAGCTCCATGTACGCCGACCTTTCGAAGGGTCGCGAGCTTGGGCAGCTGCACATCGTCATCGATCCCGCCCGGTTCGTCCCCATGGACGAATTCCTGCAGAACATGTCCGCCTGCCTGGACGAGCTGGCAGCCGTAAGGCCGGCGGAAGGGCACGACAGAGTGTACTATCCGGGCGAGCGCGCCCTGCTGCGCAAGCAGGCATACGAGGCGGACGGCGGCATCCAGATCGTCGACGAGATCTGCGCCTATCTCGCAAGCGACGATGTGCACTACGACCGCTACGATGGGAAGAACGCCTTCGCAGAATAGGGCTGAAAGCGACAAGGGCGGTCAAGACGAGCAGGGCGAAAGAGACGATTGAGACGATAAGGACGATAAGGACGGTACAAGCAGGATCAGTATGGCAATCGGGCGCGGGACATGCGCAGGGAGGCGAGACATGTTACAGACAGTCATAAAAAAAGGTAGTTACCAAGATTCGGTCGTGCTCATGCTCCTGACAAACCGGATTGCGGCGATGGACGGGGTGCGGAAGGTCTCCATCATGATGGCGACCCCTGCCAACAAGGACATCATGGCAGCAGGCGGTCTGGCGACGGAGGAACTGGCGGAAGCGGGCGCAAACGACATGGCGGTGGTCGCGGACGTGGATGACGCGGGGCTCGTGGACGGCATCCTCAAGGAGGTGGACAGCTTCCTGGCAGACCAGGCATCCAAGTCGGGGCGCTCTGCCGAGAAGAAGGCCGCCAGGAGCTGGGAGCAGGCGCTGGAGGCGATGCCGGAGGCAAACCTCGCCGTCCTTTCCATCCCTGGCGCCTATGCGGCGGCGGAGGCGGACAGGGCGCTGGACGAGGGGATGCACGTCTTCCTGTTCAGCGACAACATGCCCCTCGCGGACGAGATTGCACTCAAGCAGAAGGCGCACGAAAGAGGACTGCTGGTCATGGGACCGGACTGCGGCACGGGCATCATCCACGGCGTGCCCGTCGCCTTCACCAACCACGTGACGCGCGGGAAGATCGGCATCGTCGGTGCCTCCGGCACCGGCATTCAGGAGATCACGACCATCATCGACCGGCTCGGCGAGGGCGTGAGCAACGCCAGCGGGACAGGCGGACGGGCTCTCTATGCGGAGGTGGGGGGCATCACGATGATGGATGCCATCGACGCGATGGAGGACGACCCGGACACGGAGATCGTCGTGGTCATCTCCAAGCCGCCTGCCAAGGCAGTCCGCGACGGCATCGTGGCACGGCTTGCCGATTATTCGAAACCCGTCATCACGCTCTTCCTGGGCGAGCGTCCCGAGATCCACAACGAAGGGTTCTACCACGCCTCCACACTGGACGACGCTGCCCGCATCGCCGTGCGGCTTGTGCGCGGCGAGCCCATCGAGGAAGCGCCCTATGCCCCGCAGGTGGCAGAGCCGTTCGCCGCTGCAGAGGGGAAGACCATCAAGGGCTACTACTCCGGTGGTACGCTTGCGAGCGAGGCTGCCATGATGCTGCGGGCATCCATGGGGCTGGAGGCGGATGCCGCCAAGCAGGAAGGGTTCATGCTGAACCAGGGCGGTCACCTGGTCATCGACCTCGGCGACGATGCCTATACCCAGGGCAGACCCCACCCCATGATCGACCCGTCCAAACGCGTGGCGTGCATGGAAGAGGCAGCCGAAGACCCGTCCACCGGGGTCATCCTCTTCGACATCGTCCTAGGCTACGGCTCCCACGAGAACATGGCGGCCGCCCTGCTGCCTGCCATCGAGAAACTGAAGGCAGGTGCGGAGGCACAGGGGCGAAAGCTGTTCTTTGTGACCACCGTCTGCGGGACGAAGGGCGACCCGCAGGGCTACGACGGGCAGGTGCGCCTGATGGAAGAGGCAGGTGTCATCGTGGCGGACAGCAACAAGCGCGCAGTCCAGGCGGCGTTGGCGTGCATTGGTTTCACTTATGAAGAGCATGCGAAGGAAGTCCTGCCTGCGGCCGCGCGCCAGACGAAGACCTACCACGCTTTGGCGGACGTGAAGGATCTGCTCTGCCGCAGCCCGAGGGTCATCAACATCGGTCTGAGGAGCTTCTGCGACGTACTGACGGAGTTTGGCTGCGAGGCGGAGCAGTTTGACTGGTCGCCGCCCGCCGGGGGAGACCTCGGGATGATCGATGCCCTGCGCTTCCTGCGCGGCAGGGAGACGGAAAGCGGCATCGGCATCGACGAAGCGAACGACGCGGTGGCAGCAAAGATTGTGGCGGCAAACCCCGTCCTCATGGATGTCGTGCCCGCCGCCTCCGTCATCCCCGCCCTGACGGAGGGGATGACCCTGCTCCACGCCGGACCGCCTATGGAGTGGGCGAACATGACGGATCCCATGCAGGGTTCCTGCGTGGGGGCAGCCCTCTTCGAAGGCTGGGCGGACGGGGAGGCGGAGGCGCGGCGGATGCTGTCCGCAGGAGAAGTCCGCTTCCTCCCATGTCACCACGTGGATGCGGTGGGTCCCATGGGCGGCATCACCTCCGCCCACATGCCGGTGTTCGTCGTGGAGAACCAGACCGACGGCAACCGGGCATACTGTTCCATGAACGAGGGCATCGGGAAGGTGCTGCGCTTCGGCGCGTACTCGGAGGAAGTCGTGACGCGCCTGGGCTGGATGCGGGACGTGCTCGGCCCCATCCTCGGCAGGGCGGTGCGGACCTTTGAGGGCGGCTTAGGGCTTGCGCCCATCATCGCGAAGGCGATCGCCATGGGCGACGAGTTCCACCAGCGGAACATCGCCGCCTCCCTGGTCTTTCTGAAGGAGGTCGGCCCCGTCATCGTGCAGCTCGACTTGGACGAGGGGCAGCGGCAAGAGGTGATCCGCTTCCTCGCCGATACGGATCAGTTCTTCCTGAACATCATGATGGCGGCCGCAAAGGCGGTCATGGACGGGGCGAGGATGGTCACGGACGGCACGGTCGTCACCGCCATGTGCCGGAACGGGGAAAACTTCGGCATCCGCATCAGCGGCATGGGCGACACCTGGTTCACCGCACCGGTCAACACGCCCCAAGGGCTTTACTTCACCGGCTATGACGGTGGGGACGCGAGCCCCGACATGGGCGACAGCGCCATCACAGAGACCTTCGGCGTAGGCGGCATGGCGATGATCGCCGCCCCTGCAGTCACGCGTTTTGTGGGCGCGGGCGGCTATGAGGACGCGCGGGACACCAGCGAGGAGATGATGGAGATCTGCCTCGGGCGCAACCCGAACTTTACGATCCCCACCTGGAGCTTCAAGGGCATCTGTCTTGCCATCGATGCGCGGAAGGTGGTGGAGAAGGAGATCACACCCGTCATCAACACGGGCATTGCCCACAAGGTGGCAGGCTACGGGCAGATCGGCGCGGGAACGGTGCACCCGCCGCTCGCCTGCTTCCAGAAGGCGGTGCTGGCGTATGCCAAGAAGCTGGGCTTCACCGGTGGCGAGGGCTGAGTGTGCCTGCCATCCATGCCTATGCCGTGTCCGGGCAGCTGCTCGGGCTGCCGGGGCTCGGGGCAGGGACAGGCGCGTTTCGGGTGCACAGCGTGTTTCCCCACGGTGTCAACCTTGCGGTCTCCGGCAGGCTGGTCTTCGTAGGAGACCGGCGCGGGGACACGCCGCCCTACGGTGTGTGCGTCCCGGAGGGGCAGCTGTCCCTGCTGGAGGTCGCGCCCGGGGACGAGATCCACTGGACGCGCGCGGACATGCGTTTCACCGGTTCCCGGTTTGCGCTCTGTCTGGCAGGCGCGGCGCAGGTGGACAACCGCCTGTCCCGCGCCGGGGATGCCGGTCAGTCTGGACAGTTCGGACCGACTGGAAGACCCGAAAAAGGCAGCGAGGCATGGCGCGAGGCGCTGTGCGCCATGACGGGCTTCGGCATCCCCGTGGGAGAGGCGGCAGATCCCGCACGCGCGGGCAACCCTGAACTGCGCGGCTGCCTCATGAACCGGGACAGCGCCCACGTGCAGGGTGTGCTGAAGCGCTGGGTCGGCGCGGGACCGGGGCTCACGCCGTCGGGCGACGATTTCCTCGCAGGGCTTCTGTTGGCAGACCACGTCTGCCCCGCCCCCCTCATCGTCGGCTCCGTCTTCAAGGAGGTTCTGCAGGGACTCCTGCGCGAAGGCTACACGACTGACGTGGGACGGCACTACCTCGAATGCGCCCTCGAAGGGCTGGCATCCGAAAGCTGGATCCAGTTGGTAGTGCACGGCTGCCTGGCAGGGGACGTGCCCGCTCAAAGGGACGGGCTTTCACAGGTGCTGTCCCTCGGACACACTTCAGGGGCGGACACACTAGCAGGCTTTTTGTATGGAATACAGATCTGGACAAGGTAAGGTGGATGATACAATGAACAAAAAACGTTTCAGGATCGGACTGACCTATCAGATGATTATCGCCATGGCGGTCGGCATCGGTGTCGGCATCGTCTTCCGCGAGAACGCCGTTCACGTCAAAGTGCTCGGGGACATATTCCTAAAGCTCATCCAGATGTCCGTGGTCGTCCTAATCATGGGGGCAGTCATCGAGGCGGTGGGCAAGCTGAAGCCGTCGGAGTTCGGCAGGATGGGGCTGCGCATCCTCTTCTGGTTTGCCGTCTCCACCCTCATCGCCGCCGGCATCGGCTTCGGGCTGGGCTTCCTCTTCCAGCCGGGCAGCCATGTGGCGCTGCCGATGGGCGAAACGCCGGAGGCGGTGCAGCAGAGCGTTCCGGAGCTGCTGCTCAGCTTCTTCCCGTCGAACATCGTAGGGGCGATGGGCGAGGGCAACGTCATCCAGGTCATCGTCTTTGCCTTGCTGTTCGGCATCGGCGTCAGCGTCCAGCGCGAGCGGGCGGGCAGCCTGCGCATCCTGTCCGCACTGGAGGAGTTCAACGCTGTCATCATCGCGATGATCACGAAGATCATGAAAATTGCCCCCATCGGGATCGGCGCGCTGATGGCGGCGACCACGGGCGGCACGGGGCTGAAGGTGCTCCTTCCGCTCCTCGGCTTCCTGCTGGTCTTCGGCGGCGGTGCCCTCCTGCACCTCGCCCTGTGCGTCGTCTTCACCTCCCTCTACTGCAAGGTGGGCATCCAAC
>JAITHG010000248.1 GCA_031280075.1 Eubacteriales Family XIII. Incertae Sedis bacterium
GGACGAGGCGAAGGATCGTGCGAGGCGGGAAGCGGAGGAAGCAGCGGCAGCGGCAGCGGCGGCCCTGGAAGCTGCGGCAGCGGCAGATGCGGCAAACATCCAAAGGCTTGAGGAAGCAAAGGCAAGGCTTGAGGAAGAGCTTGCGGCAGTCGAACAGGAGTATGCCGAAGCAACGGGCACTGACCCCGATGAGGAAACCCCTGTGGACGAAACCCCTGATGACGAAGCCCCCGATGAGGAAGCCCCTGCGGAAACCCTTGCCGTGGCTGACAAGGCCCCTGCGGACGGGATCCCTGCGAAGAAAACGAGGGGCAAGGGCAGATGACCGCTGTCACGATAGCGGCACTGTTCGCTTTGCTTGTGGTGCGGGAAGCACTCTCGTACATCGAGCGCAGAAGGCTGCACGAGCTGTTGGCGGCGAAGGACTTGACAGAGTTCCGCAGCATGCCGGCAAGCCGGGAGGCACGCGTCAACCTCATCCAGCAGATGAGAGAGAATGAACGGGGTTCCAAGGAGGCACGATGACTGTAAGCAAGGCGATATCGAGACGGTTTGGCGACGAAGCGCCACTGGAGCTTTTCGCCTCAGAGGTCATCCGCGACATCCGCGAGAAGTTCGAGCAGCGCCGTTCGCAGCGGCGCGGCCTGGAACTTCAATGGCGGCTTAACATCGAGTTCTACAACGGGAACCAGTTCGCCGACATAAATGCGTCGCTCGGGGATATCGAAACGCTTGGGGTATTCTCGGAGTTCGAGGAACGGAACGTGTTCAACGAGATCGCGCCCATCGTGGAGACCGCACTTGCGATCCTGTCCCGCAAGAGGCACATCATGCGCGTGACCCCTGCCAGCTCCAGCTCGGAGGACAGGACATCGGCGAAGATCGGGAACAAGGTGGTCGCATCGATGCGAAGGAGGCTGAACATCTCCGACCTGTTCCAAGACGGCAACATCCAGGCAAAGACCACCGGGAGCGCCGTTTGGAAAACCGTGTGGGATCCCAACGCGGGCAGGACTGTCGCCATGCTCGTATCGTCCCTCACGGACGAGGAAATGCAGATAGAGGGCATGCAGCCTTCCCTTGAGGAAGAACTGCTGGGCATCCCCGCTGACGGCGCAGTCAGCCGCATCCGTGAAGGCGACGTGTCGATCAGCGTGCACTCGCCTTTCGAATTCTACCCAGAGAACGTCTCCATCCCGTGCAGCAAGAACCGGAGGGTGATGCACGTGCAGGTGATGTCTCCGGACGAGGTCTTCGAGAAGTGGGGGGTTGTCGCCAAGGGTGACGACATCGATGTCTTCAAAGTCGTAGACACGACAGACAGGTCGTATGGCGGCGCGGTGTCAGGACGGGTGTTCGGGAAGATGTTCGGTGTCGAGAAGGCGCGCAATTCGGTGCGCGTCTACGAGGAATGGGAGCTGCCGTCGCGCAAGTTCCCCTCCGGTCGCCTCATAATCTGCACGGACGAAGACCTCCTTCACTACGGCCCGCTCCCTGACGCACTGGGTGGACAGGGGGAATACGCCCTGCCCTTCGACGTGCAGCAGTCCGTAAGGACGGACGGCTTCTTCGGGAAGTCGGTGATAGAGCGCCTGATCCCCATTCAGCGTGCGTTCAACTCGAACAAGAACCGTATCGCGGACTACATGAACCGCATCGGCATCGGCGTGTATGTATGCGAGGAAGGCTCCGTGCCGGACATAGACAAGTTCATCAGCGGGGGCATCATGCCCGGCGACGTGATAGAGCACATGCGCGGCACAAGGGCACCACATTTCCTCGATACGCCGTCACTCCCGCCGGACATCTACCGCGAGACGGATGCCCTTCTGGACGAGATGGACAGGCTGGCCGGCATATCACGGCTTGCCAAACAGTCGGAGGTGTCGCCCTCGATCTCTGCCGCCAGCGCCATCGCAGGGCTTGCGGAACAGGACGATACGCGGATAGGGCTTGAGGCAGACAACGCCAAAGCCACATATATCAGCTTCACCCGCAAGGCACTGATCCTGTACCACGACAACGTTAAGTATCCGCGCATGGTCGCGGATATAGGGCGTAACGACGAATTTGAGATAAGCCAGTTCCGAGGCAGTGACCTGACCTCGTTCGACATTTCGATAGAACCGGAGCCGGAAGCATCCGACACGCTTGCGCAGCGCAGGCAGAAGATTGTGGAGCTTCTGAACGCCGGACTGTTCGCCGACCCGGAGACGGGACGCATAACGAACGAAGGCCGTATCATGATCTTCGAGATGCTGGAGCTGGGGAACTGGGATGCGTTCATCGAGAGCGACAACGAACACCAGAGAAGGGCGCACCGCGAGAACCAGTCGATGATGGCCGGGGATGCGGCGACGCTGTTCGAGTTCGACGATGACCTCATCCACATCGGCTCGCACAACAACTTCCGGCTAAAGTCGGAATACGAGGAGGCGCTGAAGGAACGCCCCGAACTCGACCAGTTGTTCGCGGCGCATGTGGAAGAGCACATTTTGAGCCTCGAACAGAAGCAGATTGCACAGGCGCAGCCCGACGGCCTGCCGCATACGGAACAGCCGGGCACGCAGCTTGACCCCGGATTCGGGGAGATACAGGAGGAAATTTGATGTTCAGGAAAAGGTTTATGCCGTTCATGGAGGCAGACGGTGGGGCGACGTTCGCCGCTGCCCAAAAGGCGATCATGGAAGACGGCGACGGCGGTTCCGGCGACGGTGGCGAAGGCTCCGGCGATGGCGGTTCCGGCGACGGTGGTTCCGGCGGTGACGGTTCTGATGGCGGTTCCGGCGGCAGCACTGGAACTGGCGACGGTACAGGCGACGGTGGCGCTGGCTCCGGTGGCGATGGTGGCGACGGTGGCGAAGGCGGCGACGGTGGCGAAGGCTCCGGCGGCAACGAGCCAAGCGCCCTCGATCAACTGCTTGCGAGCATCCGCAACCTGCCAGACCCCCCGCCCCAAGGCAGCGAAGGCGACGAAGGCAATGAAGGCAATGAAGACGATGAGCCGCTAAGCGAACAGCAGCTTGCGGAACTCTTCGACTCCAACCCGCTGGAAGCAGCGCGGGCTATTGAGAAAAAAATCATCACGGATGTGATGGGGCGAATCCAGCCCGCACTGGAGATGGCGAACCAGCAGCAGCGCGTAAACGCCGTCAAGGACGTGATACAGGGGTATTTCGCGGAGAACTCCGACGCGGAGGACTACATCGACGGCATCAAGGAATACCTGGGCGAGAACGAGCTTCCGCTCGATGACCCCAGATCATTCAGGGAGGCACATCTTGCATCGAAGCTCAAGCAGTTCGAGGGGCGCAAAAGCCTTGAGGACTACATGGGCGACGATGAGTCCATAGCAGCCATGGCGCAGAACGAGGACTTCATCACCAAACTGCTAGGGAACGAAGATGCACGCCAAAAGCTGCTCGCCGACAAGGACATCAAGGAGTCGGTCATCGCTTCCTACATGAAGGAGATCGAGGACGGGGGGAAACCCATCACCCTCGCAGGTGGAGGCGTGCCGAACGCCACGCCCCCTCCGGGTGGCATTGAGACGATCAAGGACGCAGAGGCTGCGATGCTCCGCGACATGGCGGGTTGACATAGATTCGCGCCTGAATGGCGCAAATATGCCCTGACAAAAGGGCTTGAGATAGAGTTACGTCCTGTGCCTTGCAAGGCACATTTTTTTGACATGAAAGGAGGGCTGACATGCCCGCATCTTCTATCGCACTTGCAGAAAGTTATATCAAGAAGTACTACATGCCGCCGATCCTGAAACAGCTCGACGAGAAGCCGGGCCCCGTGTGGGCTGCGCTCCAAAAGACCGTGGAGAGCGTGCCCGGCAACGAGTTCTTCATCACGCTTGAGTATGGCCGCCATGGCGGTCTTGGGGCACGCCCGGAAACCGGGGATGTCCCTGCGGCCAGCGAGCGGCTGCACAAGCAGGGCAAAACGTCCGTCAAGAACATCTACGGACGCATCGCGATGACGGAGAAACTCCTCATCGCATCCAAGGACAACCGTATGGCATTTGCCAGCGAGCTGACGCGCCAGATGGAGAACATCACCACGGATGCCACGGACTATGTGGCGAGGAACTTCATGACATCCCACGACGGTGTCTTCGGCTACGTCCAGTCCGTCGCCGCCGGAACGCCGACGGTGATCACGCTGAACCCCGACAACAGCATCATCAACGCGTTCTACCCGGGGCAGGTGATCGACACCATCACGGGTACGACTGTCACTGACAGCGCCCGCATGGTTGTGGACGTGGACTACGTGACAGGGAAAGTGTCCGTAAATGGCACGATCACGGCAGCGGCAGGCGCGAAGATCGCCATCAGCGATGCGTACAGCTATGAAATGACCGGGCTTCAGGACATCCTGACCGCGAACAACATCCTGTACGGGATCGACAGGGCACAGAACAAGTGGTTCAACCCCAACGTGCAGGACAAGGCAAGCGGCGGTACGCCAACACCGCTTGATGGCATGTGGCTGGAGACGGCTGCGGATGAGATCGCCATCCGCTCGGGGGAAAAGCCGACGTTCTACGTCTGCTCGCATGGCGTGGAACGCGCGTACAAGTCGTGGAACCTCCAGTTCGGACGGAACAACGACATGCAGACCCTCAAGGGCGGGTACAAGCTTGTCTCGCACAACGGCATCCCGCTCTCACCGGAGAAGTACTTCCCAAGGAACCAGATGGCGATGATCTCCATGCCTTGGATGAGGCTTGGGATGCTGCGGGATTGGGGCTGGATGTCCGAGACCGGGAGCATGTTCACCAAAGTCCCCAACAAGGCCGAATACGAGGCGACATTGACGCTGTACGGCGACCTGCTGTGCAAGTTCCCATCTTCAAACAGCCTGATCAAGGGCATCGAGGAGGTTGCCTGATGAAAGCCATGATCAGCCAGCCCATGGCTGGAAAGACGACGGAACAGATACGGGACGAGCGCACTGCGCTCGTCTCAAGGTTCGAGTCGGACGGGATCCACGTCGTGGACACGGTGTACGACGACTTTGTGGCAAATCCGCAACCCTTGCACTACCTTGCCAAGGCGATCAACGCAATGGCAAGCGTGGATATCGTCGCATTCCTCCCCGGGTGGGAGGATGCGCGAGGCTGCTTCATCGAGCATGAATGTGCGAAGCGGTACGGCAAGGAAATCATCTACGCATAACTCAACCTCTTTCCTTTTCCATAGGCGGCCCCTTGACCGGGGTCGCCGCATTTTTTGGAGGCACAATGATCGACCGAAGGATAAGCGCCGTGCCATGGCTGCGCATCTGCGACCGCTACCCAGACATCACAAGGGCGCTGCGGCAAATCGACAAAGGTTACAGGCTCGTGGACAACTTCCGGAATGGGCACTGCTTCGAAGTCCACAACGTGGACAATGCCGGCCCATCCACCTTCTGCTTCGCCGCCGACAGCCTGTACGGCGAACAGCGGGGTACAGGGCTTGGGCTTGTGGGCTACTGTCTGTATACGTACAACCCGAACAGAGGGCGCGAATTCCTTGCAGAGCTGGACAAGGCGAACAAGAAGAATCGGGAAAGCAACGAACGTGGGTTCAGGGAGGAACTCTCCTCAATCTCACATGATGCGGCAAAGGACATCTCGCTAGGGGTGGAGCGCGATGAAACCCATGACGGGTACAAGCGGACACACAGCATTCCGGAGGTGTGCCAATGAGGGCCAAGGACATCATCACCCTGTCCCAGCTTGATACTGGGATAGGCGAGTATAACCTGAACA
>JAITHG010000263.1 GCA_031280075.1 Eubacteriales Family XIII. Incertae Sedis bacterium
ATCGAGCTGCCTTGGCTTTCAGGCGTGTTTGGCGACATCGTGGATGCGCAGGTCATGGCGGGGACGGTGTCAAGCCTTTCGCTTGATTACCCGGACTGCTACCAGATTGTGCTGCGCCATGCGGGCGGGGTACTGGGTGCCCTCAGCGTCGATGTCGCCTCGCAGCGCGCGACGCGGGATCTGGAGGTCTACGGCGAGGCGCTCTGCCTGCGCTGGGACGGGACGCCGGACGGGCTGCACGTGCACGACGGCGCGTCGGGCGACTTTGTGCCGCTGCACGCCTACGGGGATGCCGAGCGGCTCCCCGGCTACAACCAGACCATCGTAGAGGATGCCTATCTCCGCGAGATCGAGACCTTCTTTGCCACCGTGCGGGGGCAGGGGCATCCGCTGCATGACTTCGCAGCGGATCTCGCCATCCTCGCGCGCATCGACGAGATCGCGGCGCTGGGGCACGGGGACGCGGCAGGCGGCGGGGTGAAGGCTGCGAAGGGCGCAGGGGGGCAAGGGCATGCATGACGGCTACCGCATCTGCGTCGTCGGGCTCGGCTCCATCGGGCGTCGGCACGTGCAAAACATCGCTGCCTACTGCGCGCGGCGGGACGGCGGCACGCCGATCCGGATCGATGCCCTGCGCAGCGGTGTGGGCGGGGTGCCCGACGCGCAGACCGCTGCCTTGGTCGGCACGGTCTACGGGGACGCGGACGACATGCCGGACGACTACGATGCCATCTTCGTGACAAACCCGACCGACCAGCACCACAGCACCCTTGAACGGCTCGCAGGGAAAGCGGATGCCTTCTTTGTAGAGAAGCCCGTGTTTGCGCAGGCAGACCTAAACCGCCCCCTGCCGCATGTCAAGGATCCGGCGCGGGTCTATGTCGCCTGCCCGCTCCGGTACACGGACGTGCTGGGCTATGTGCGCCAGGAGGTGGATCTAGGCAGCGTCCGCGCCATCCGCGCCATCTGCTCGAGCTACCTGCCGGGCTGGCGCCCCGGCGCTGATTATCGGAAGACGTACAGCGCGCACGCGGAGCAGGGCGGCGGCGTGTCGCTCGACCTCGTGCACGAGTGGGACTACCTGCGCTGGCTCTTCGGGACACCGGAAGAGATCCACCGCATCGGCGCAAAGGTGTCAGGTCTTGAGGTTGACAGCGAAGATGTCGCCATCTATATCGGGCGCTACCCGGGCAGGGTTGTCGAGCTGCACCTCGACTACTTCGGGCAGCACACGGAGCGCGAGCTACGCCTCTACACGGACAGGGAGGTGGTCGTCGCCGACATCGCGAACAACCGCGCCCTGCATCTGCCCTCCGGCAGGGAGAAGCAGTTCCCGCCGGGGCACGACCGGATGTACGAGCGGGAGATCGAATATTTCTTCAATATAATAGAAGGGAAGGCAAAGAACTGGAATACGATGCAGTACGCGGCGCAGACCGCGAAACTCGCGCTTGGGAGGCTGGAGGAATGAAGATACTGTTCACGGTCTGTGGCAGGGCCGGCTCCAAGGGGGTGAAGAACAAGAACCTCCGCAACTTCTGCGGGCTGCCCCTGCCGCACTACACGCTCTCCGCGATCGATGTGTACCTGCGGGAGGGGGCAGGCGGCAGGGAGGATGCCTGCGACATCGTCGCGAACTCCGACAGCGAGGATCTGCTCGCCCTCATTGCGCAAAGCCCCTTGCGGAAGGTCGCGCAGATCCGCAGGGTGCCGGAGCTGAGCGGCGATGCGGTGGGCAAGCTCTTCGTCGTGCGGGACTGCCTCCTGCGCATGGAGCAGGAGGGGGGCGGTCCCTACGACCTCGTCTGCGACCTCGACCTCACCTCCCCCCTGCGCACGGCGGGCGATATCCGCGCGCTCGTCGAGACGATGCGAGGCGGGGCGTTCGACGCTGTGTTCTCCGTTACCGAGGCGCGCAGGAACCCGTGGTTCAACATGGTGCAGCGCGAGGAGGGCGGCGGCTATGGGCGTGTGCTTGCCTCCCGTTTCCAGTCCCGGCAGGAGGCACCGGAACTCTTCGACATGAATGCGTCCATGTACGCCTTCCGCCCCGACTTCCTGCGCACGGCGGACAGCCTCTTCGACGGTTTCTGCGGCATCGTCCGCATGCGCGACACCGGGATACTCGACATCGACCACGAGGGAGACCTGGAGATCATGCAGGCAGTCGCCTGGTATCTCTACGAGACGGATCTCGCCTATGCCGCCGTTCGCGACAACATCCGGAGCCCGCGATGAAGAGCATCTTCGTCATGACCTACTACCACCTGCTGCACGCGGCGGCGCTCGCGATGACCTTCGAGGAGCGCCCCGCGCTCTACGTGGAGCAGGACTTCCTGAAGATCAGCGATGCCTTTCTGGAACGGATTCGCGCTACGGACATCTTTGCCGAGGTGCACGGCATCCGGAAGTCGGGCTTCGTGCACGCCTACAATGCGGAGATCGTGCGGACGAAGGATCTGCCCGCAGAGGAGATCGACCGCATCGGGACGGACATCTTCGAGCGTTGGCTCGAACCCTTCTACGCGCGGGTCTTTGCGGATGCGGACGAGGACGAAACCTTTTATTCGTACAATGACCATCAGTCCTGCATCTACTACATCCACAAGCATTTTCGCAGCATCGTCGGCGTGGAGGACGGGTACAAGGTGCTCGAGAGCAAGATCGCCGCGGCGAAGGACGTGCCGCACGATTTTTATGTCGCCCTGTCGCGGTTTTATGGGAAATATTATCCGGAACCGATGTGGAAGAACTCGAAGGTGGAGCGCATCCTCAGCAGCTGCGCCTACGGGGGCGACGACCCGTACTACCGGCAGCGCGTGGAGGTGCTGGACTTCTTCGACCTCGTGGAGCAAAACAGGGAGCGCTTCCTCGGGGTGCTGGGGACGCTCTTCGACCTGCCGGAGATCGATGTCCCGGAGCGCAGCTCGCTCGTGCTGACGCAGCCGCTCGCGCGGGCGGGCTACTGCACGCTGGACGCGTACTACCTCCTGCTGCGCAAACTGATCCGGACGGAGCGGGCGCGCGGCAACGCCGTGTATCTGAAGCCGCACCCCGCCGAGGAGCTCCACATGGGGATGTTTCGCCACGAGGTGGACGGCATCCTGCCGAAGGAGATGCCGTCCGAGGTGCTGAACTATCTCGGTGCCCGGTTTGGCAGGGGGGTGTCCTTCAACTCTGCCTCCCTGTCGACGGCGGACTATCTTGCGGAGGCCGAGCTTCTGTACCGGGAAAAAGAGCATACGTACGAGGGTTTCCAGCGCGTGATCCAGCAGTACGTTCGGGGCGAGCGCATCTGGCTGGATCTCTACGTGAAGGTGCGCAAGCTGGAGCCGGGGCGGCTCGTGGATGCGCTGAGCTGCCTGAAGCAGGGCGGGCGCATCCGTGTGCGCGTCCACATCGTGCTTTCCGATGCCCTGTTCGAGGAAGGCGTGCGGTATTTTTCGGCGGGCTCGGTGGGCGCGCACGTGCGCGAATACCTGCGGCGGATGCGGGATTTGCGCGAGCCGGTCGCGTGGCGGCGCAGGCTCCTGCAGCTGGATGCTGTGGCCTCGAGGGCGCTTGCG
>JAITHG010000009.1 GCA_031280075.1 Eubacteriales Family XIII. Incertae Sedis bacterium
CAATAAAAAACAGGACAAGGAAGAGACGAACGCTTCCGGGTTAGAGGGAAAAGGGTCAGAGGTGAAAGGGAATGCTGGGATCGGAGACATTCAAAGACGCGATTCACTGGATCGCTACAACACTGGAAACACCGGCTGTCGTGATATTGATCGTCGCGGTCGTCGTAGTCATCATCGAATTGGGAAGCCTCATTGTAGAGATTTTCTTTGAACGCATCCGAGCGCGGGTGGATGTGACTTTTTTGCTCGTGCAGATGCAGGGCAAGAACCGTGCACAGCTTGCGGCATTGATCGACGAAAGCCGGTTTTTGCGCCACAAGAAGTCTGCCCTTGAAGAATTTGTCTCGGCAGAACTGTCCATACACCACTCGGAGGCGCTCGCCGTGCGCCTGCTTTCCAAAGAGGAATTACGCAGCACGCGAATCCTCACCGTAACCGACATCATCGCGCGTATTGCCCCCATGTTCGGGCTGATGGCGACGCTGATCCCGCTGGGTCCCGGACTGCTCGCCCTCGGACAAGGCGACACACAGACACTGTCCATGTCCCTCATGACTGCCTTCGACGCGACTGTGACGGGACTCGCCGCAGCCGGTCTTGCCTATATCATCAGCCGCATTCGGAAGCGCTGGTACGAAAGCGACCTCGTCGCCATGGAGACGGTGATGGAAGGCATTATGGACGAGCTTTTTGATGGACGCCCTACGCTTGCTGAGCGCAGAGCCGCGGGCGAGATGCAAATACCGCCCGGTCGCAGGGGCAAGCGCGCTCGCAAAGAGAAGGAAAAGGAAAAGGCGGAGATGGCAGCTGCTTTGGACAAGGAGACCCGAAGCGCCGTCCCTGAAAGGCAGAAGCAGCCCGCCCGCCCCGCTGCACCCGCGCAGCAGAGCATGTCGGCAAAGCAGGCGGCTACGCCCTCGACGAAGGCGGCTGCGCCCGCAAAACAAGAGGCTGCGCCCGCGAAGCAGGTGGCTGTGCCCGCAAAGCAGGCGGCGGCACCCGAAAAGCAGGCAGATGCGCTCGCAAAGCAGGAGGCAGAATCAGTAAAACCGATGGCAGCGTCTGCAGCGTCAGCATACGAGACGGTGCCGCCCGTGCCCGATTCCGCGTCTGGGGCGAAGCCCGCACCCTTCGCTACGCCTGTGCAGCAGGATGCAGCCCCTTACGCAGCGCCCGCACCGGTTGCACAGCAGACGCAGCCGGAGGCAGCTCCCTACGCGCAGCCCGTTCCGACGGCGGCACCCGAGCCACAGCAACCTGCCCCGTATGCGCAGCCGGCACAGCCGGGCACGCCTGTCAAAATGCCAGGGCAGATCCCCTACGCGCAGCCCGTATACGCGCAGCCTGCCCAAGACGAGCCGGATCCGACCTGAAAAAGGTCGGTTGCCGCTGCCTTGCAGGGCAATCCGGTTTATTGCTCCGACAGCAAAACCTTGTGCAGTCGCGCCGTCCGGCACACCGTGCGGGTGTGTTGGCGTTCGCCGTGACCGTCTAGTATTGCTGTGTTTTGCGCCTTGCATGCCGGTGCGCTGAACACCGCTTTGTGTCCAATGTTTAGCTGCCGGAGCAATAGAAAGATGCGCAATAAGAAATAGAAAGATGCGTAATAAGGAACAGTTGCAAACCTGCAGCGTTCCTGTTATAATATATATTATATATATGTGAACAAAGTCAAGGGCACCTTGCAGATGGCAGGCGGCGACCGGGGCGGTCGCCCCCACGGAGGATGCCTAGGAGAAGATGACGGGGAAATTGTGAAAGGCGGAACAATCATGAACAGACATCAGAACAAGAACGCTGTCCTACCGGGCGCAATTGCGCTTCTGTTGGTGCTGGTGCTCGCACTGGCTGGCTGCGGCGGAAACGGTACGGAGGATCCATCCGGCACAGCGGAGAATTCGCCGGGCACAGCGTCGAGCGATGCCCTTGTCGTCGGGATCCCCGGAGAGATTGCCACCCTGGATGTCAATCAGGAGGCAGGCATCCTGAACTATTATTTGGCAGCCATTGCGAACGAGGGGCTCGTGAGCATCGGAAACGACGGGAAGGTCGTCCCCGCGCTCGCGGAGACGTGGGACTCTCAGGATGCAACGGTATGGACCTTCAAGCTGCGGGAGGACGCGAAGTTTTGGGATGGTTCGCCTGTCACGGCGGACGATGTCATCTGGTCGATCGAGCGCGCACGCGACCCCGAACGGTCGCCCGGTGTAGTGGTCTACTTCCCGGAGTATGTCCAGACCGTGGAGAAAACGGGGGATTATGAGATCAAGGTCACACTTGACGGCGCACATGCAGGTTTCATCTGGGCGATGTCGAATGCGGGCGGTCTGTTCGTGAACAAGAAGGAGTGGGGGGAGGCTGCGGAATCCATCGGTTCCCCAGGCGACCTTCTCATGGGCAGTGGTCCCTACAAGGCGACGGAGTTCGAGCCCGGTTCCCATGCCACGTTCGAGGCGGTGGACACCTGGTGGGGTGGGGCGCTGACGATTCCGACCATCCGGTTCGACTTCATCAAGGACGCGCAGACGATGCTGCTTGCCTTCACGCAGGGCGACCTCGACTTCGCGCTGAACATTCCGGTCGACCAGTCCGAGCAATGGGAGCAGGTGGAGGGGGCGAAGGTCGAATACGTCGCCGACCGCTCGTATTATGGCATCACCTTTGATCAGGGTGTGGCACCCTTCGACGACATCCATGTGCGCAAGGCGTTCTCCTATGCCATCGATGCGCAGGGCATCATCGACGGTTCGATCCTGAAGGGGCACGCGTCCCCTGCCACCGCCATCACGCCTCCGGAGCAGTTTGCGGCTGCCATCTCGCTGGATGAGGCAAAGCAGCGGCTTGCGGAACTGACGCACTATGCCTTTGACTTGGCGAAAGCCAAGGAGGAGCTTGCGCAGTCGAAAGTGCCGGACGGCTTTGAGACGACGATCTACTATCCGGATGCCTACCAGAACACGGGCAAGGCATCCTTGGTCATCGCAGACGCGCTGAAGCAGATCGGCGTGACTTTGGACGTAAAGGAGATCCCGCTCGACCAGTGGCTGGGCGAGGTCGGGGACGGCAAGCAGGGGGCTGCGTGGATGATCTACTTCCCGACGACGGCGGAACCGGGTGAGATCGCGGGATGGCTGCTGAGCGCGAATGGCCCCGGAAGCAACCCGGCCAACTGGCAGAACGACGAAGTCGCGGTGCTCACGGACAAGGTCATGAGCGCGGCAAGCCTTGAGGATGAGGTGGATCCCGCGATCGAGGGCAACGAGATCGCACAGCAGAACGCCATCTACGCCCCCGTTTGGTGGGGGCAGTCGGCGGTCGCCTACCAGGGTGCTGTCACTGTGCAGGGCTACAATTCCTATACGCTGATCTCACAGAACTGGCCGCAGCATTTCACGCTGCAATAGCGCGTGTGGTTCGTCCTGAAACGAATCGGAGCCTTTGCCGTATCGCTGGCGGTCTTGGCGGGTGTGGTGTTCTCCCTGCTGTTCGTCGCGCCCGGGGATCCGGCGCGCTCCTTGGTCGGGACGAAGAAGGCGACGCCGGAGCTGCTTGCGCAGATCCGCGCGAACTACCATCTCGACGAGCCGTTCTTCGCGCAGTTCGGCAGGTGGCTGGACGGTGTCGCCCATCTTGATTTCGGGGTGTCCATCCGCTCCGGCACCCCTGTCGTAGAGGCGGTTGCCCCGCATGCGGCGGTGACGATCCGGCTCATCCTGCTTGCCCTCATATTGAGCGTCCTGTTCGGCGTGCTCGGGGGCATCGTGTCTGCAAAGGGCAGGGGAAAACTGCGGGACGGCGCGATCGGTGTCGTCGCCTTGGTCGGGACGAGCGCACCGAGCTTCGCGGTCGGGCTGCTCTTCCTCTACGTCTTTGCGCTCAGGCTCGGTGCCTTCCCCGTCTACGGCATCGGGGACGGCAGCTTTGCGGACACGATGCGCCACCTCGCCCTGCCCGCGATCACGCTGGCGTTTGGTCTTGGCGCGATGATCCTGAAGATCACGCGCTCCGCCATGCTCGCGGAGATCGCCTCCGACTACACGGTCTTCCTGCGCGCGCGCAGCATCCCGCCCCTGCGCGTCACGTTCGCACAGGTGCGGAACGCAGCCGCGCCCATCCTCACGAGCACGGGGCTTGTGCTTGCGAGCCTCTTCGGCTCGACCGTGCTCATCGAGTCGGTCTTTGCGATCCCGGGGCTCGGCAACCTGCTCGCTTCCTCCGTCACCTTCCACGACGTGCCCGTCGTGCAGTTCATCGCACTCATGCTCGCCTTCTTCATCTGCGCGGCATCCATGGTCGTGGACATCCTCGTCTACTTCATCGACCCGCGGACTCGGCAGCGCGGGCGCGCGCCCGGCAGCGCCGGGACGGGCAGGGGGGCGGGACAGGGGCAGGGTGCGGAGCCGGGATCCGCGCCGATGGGCACCGCGCCAGGGGACCCCGCGCCGATGGGCACCGCGCCGATGGGATCTGCGCGAGGGGGCACCGCGCAGGAAAGCACCGCGCCGGGACACCCTGCGGACGGTGGTGCGCTGTGAAGGCGCGCGTGCTGGAGCGCCGCCTGCCTCCGGTGGGCGTGCTGCTGTCCCTGGCCGTGCTGCTCGTCGTCGCACTGTGGATGCTGCTGCCCGGCGTGTTTGCCCCGGATGCCCTCGTGCAGGATGTCGCGAACGGCGGGCTGCCCGCCTTCTCCGAGGGGCATCCCTTCGGCACGGACGCGCTCGGGCGCGATGTCTGGCAGCTCACCGTCGCAGGCGCGCGCAGCGCCATGCTCGGACCGCTTGCCATCGCCATCGGCTCGCTCCTCATCGGGCTCACGCTCGGCAGCCTGGCAGGATGGTACGGCGGCCCGCTCGACTGGATCATCTCGCGCTACGCCGACCTCACCCTGTCCATGCCGTCCCTGCTGCTCGCGATCGTCGCGGCAGGCATCATCGGCGGCGGCTACTGGGTCAGCGTCCTCGTCATGATCATCCTCTATTCCCCGTTTGACATCCGGCTCATCCGCTCGGCGGTCATCCAGCAGAAGGGCAGGCCATACATCGAATCCGCGCTCATGCTGCGACTCGGCGCACCGCGCATCCTCGCCCTGCACATCTTCCCGAACATCATCATGATCGTGTTCGTGAACTTCTTCCTGAACATCGCCTACGGGCTGGTGTCCATGTCGTCGCTGTCCTACCTAGGGCTGGGCGTAAGCCCCGGGGCGGCGGATTGGGGGCGGCAGCTGTCGGACGGCAAGTCGCTGCTGTTCGACATCCCCGCCGCCGTGATCAGCGCGGGCATCGCTCTCTTCGACAC
>JAITHG010000016.1 GCA_031280075.1 Eubacteriales Family XIII. Incertae Sedis bacterium
GCTCTACCGCTTCCACGCCGTCCACGCCTGCTACGGCGCGAGACTGCGCTTCCGTAAAACCCTTGCTGAGCACCCAGGCGTCCGCCAGCCGCGCCTCCCCATAAAACGCGTCCGCGCTCGCCTCCAGCCCGCGCCACTCGCCGCCCACGCCCGCGTAGATGAACACAGCCAGGAACGCCATCAGGAAGATGGACACGAACTGGCTCTTGTGCCGCCCCATGTCCCGGAGCATTTTCCTCGTCAGCACTGCCTTCCCTCTTTCACCAAGACACCTCGCGGAGGGGCTTTGGCGCGGGGTTCGATGCGATGTCCTGGATCTTCCCGTTGCGGATGCGGATCACCTTGTCCGCAGCTTCGGCGAGCGCCGAGTTGTGGGTGACGATGACGACCGTCTTGCCGTGCCGCTCGCTCATTTCGCGCAGCATCTCGAGCACCGTGATGCCCGTCTCGGAGTCGAGCGCGCCCGTGGGCTCGTCGCAGAGCAGCATCTCTGCGTTCTTTGCGACCGCCCGCGCGATCGAGACGCGCTGCTGCTCCCCTCCGGAGAGCTGCGCCGGAAACTGCCCGGCGTGGTCTGCGAGCCCGACGAGACCGAGCACGTAGGAGGCGTCCAGAGGATCCTTCACGATCTTCTTCGTGAGGGCGATGTTTTCGAGGGCGGTGAGCGACGGGATGAGGTTGTAGAACTGGAACACGAAGCCGACGTGCGCTGCCCGGTACTCGGCGAGCCTGTCATCCGCCAGGGCGGCGATGTCCTGTCCGTCCACGACGATCGAGCCGGACGTGGCGGAATCCATGCCGCCGAGCAGGTTGAGCAGCGTAGTCTTGCCCGCCCCGGACGGGCCCAAGATGACGACGAACTCCCCCGCGCAGATGGAGAAGCTCACGTCGTCCAATGCCTTCAGCAGGTGAGATCCGGAAGCGTATGCCCTCGTCACGCGCTCGAAGCGGACGATCTCTTTTGCGTCAGTTGGTGCGCCTGACGGTGCGCCTGCCTGTGCGCCTGTCTGCATCATCGCTGCGCCCTCCCTTTCATCGCATGTTCACAACGACCGTGGCTGTCATGGCTTTTCCGTGACGCAGCGCCGCGCCGACGCGGCGCTGACACCGACGGTCGACAGGTTGTGGAGCAGAGCCGAATTGCCGGGGCTGACCACGCCTGCAAGCCCGAGCGCGATGAGCGCCGAGTTGAATCCGCCGATGAAGAAGTAGCCCGAGCGGATGCGGCGCATGAGGGACAGCGCGAGCCTCCGCAGCATGGCGAGCTGCATGAGCCCGGAATCCGTCAGCATGATGTCCGCGACATCCCTTGCCAGCGCGGATGCGCCGTTCATGGCGATGGAGGCGTCTGCCGCCGCGAGTGCCGGGGAGTCGTTCACGCCGTCCCCGACCATGATGACGGTGTGCCCCGCCGCCCGCATCGAGGCGATGATCTCGCCCTTCTGCTCCGGCAGCGTCTGCGCGCGGTAGCTGTCAAGCCCCAGCGCCTCGCTCACCCGCTTCGCGGCGGCTTCGCTGTCGCCGGTCAGCATGACGATGTTCCTCACGCCGAGACCGCGCAGGGCGCGGATGGCATCTGCCGCATCCTCGCGCGGCGGGTCGTGGATGGTGATATAGCCGGCGAGCTTCCCGTCGACGGCGAGGCAGATCAGCGAATCTTCCTCCGCGTCCATGCGGGCTGCCTGCGCCGCGTCGTAGGTCGCGCCCTCGTCCTCGAAGACGAAGTGCCTGCTCCCGATGACTGCCCTGCGCCCGTGGATGGTCGTTGCGATGCCGTGCGCGACGATGTACTCCACGTCCGCGTGTTCCTCCTCGTGCCGCAGCCCTTCCGCCTTGGCGGCATCCGTGATGGCGCGCGCCGCGCTGTGCGGGAAGTGCTCCTCGATGCAGGCTGAGAGCCGCAGCACCTCTTCGCGGCTGTAGGGCGCGAAGGCGCACACGCCGCTGACGCGCGGGCTCGCCTCCGTGAGCGTCCCCGTCTTGTCGAAGACGAAGGTGTCCGCGTGCGCGAGCGCCTCGAGAAAGCGCCCGCCCTTCACGGTCGCGCCTGCCTCCGATGCCTCCCGCATGGCGGCGAGGAAGGCGATGGACGTGGAGAGCCGGATGGCACACGAATAATCGACGAGCAGGATCGAGAGCGCCTTGTTCAGGTCGCGCGTGACGGCGAAGACCAGTCCTGCCGCGAGGAAGCTGTACGGGACGAGCCGATCCGCAAAGCTGTTGGCGCGGCTCTGGATGTCCGCCTTGAAGCCTTCCGATTCCTCGACGACGCGCAAGATGTGCCGGATGCGCGTCTCGTCCTCGGTCGCTCTGGCGCGGACAAGGAGCGTGCCGTCCTCCACGACCGTGCCCGCGAACACGCTGCTGCCGGGTTTCTTGAAGACACCGAGCGGTTCGCCCGTCATCGCCGCTTCGCCCACGACAGCCTCGCCTTCGTGAACTTCCCCGTCCACCGGGATCATGCCGCCGGTGCGGACGACGACGAGCATGCCGGGAATCAGATCCTTCGCCGGGATCTGCCGCTCGCACCCGCCCTCCGAGATCCATGCCGTGTCTGCGCGGAAGCGGAGGCTGTCCGACAGCAGGGCGCGCGTCTTGTACAGGGCGCGTTCCTCCAGCAGCTCCGACAGGCGGAGCAGAAAGATGATCGAGGACGCGGCATCCGCATCGCCCTGAAGCATGGCGGCGGCGACGGCGGATGCATCGAGGACATCTACGTTCAACCTGCCCTTCGCGAGCACTGCCAGCCCACGCCGCCACAGGCGCAGCGCCTGGAAGACCGTATACGCCACGCGCAGGGGGGCAGGCAGCAGCAGCCTGCGCAGAATGCGCCCCGCGACGAGCAGCAGGATCTTCCTGCGGAACCCGCCGCCCAGCCGCCCAGCGAGCGTGACGACTCGGGCTGCGGTGCCTGCCATGCCGCTCGGCGGATCTGCAAGCGCCATGCTGCCAGCAGCGCTGCCTTCCGCGCTGCTGGCAGCCACGGGCGCAAGCTGCCACGGCGCGAGCGCGGCTACGGCTTGCAGCAGCGTTTCCCGCGCGCCAGTGTCGCCTGCGCCGCCTGCGCCG
>JAITHG010000110.1 GCA_031280075.1 Eubacteriales Family XIII. Incertae Sedis bacterium
GGCACAACCTCCCTGCCGACTTCGCGTGCCCCGTACTCGGCGAGCTTGGCGCGCACGACAGGCGAGAAACCATCCTCGATCAGCCCCTCGTAGAGCTCGCTGCCCGTGTTGACGATGCCATAGGTCTTCTCTAGGAACGGCCGGATGGTCAGGATGTGACCTTGCCCCGGCGCGTCTTCGACAGCGCGCGCGATTTCGTCCAGCGTAGTCTGCCGGACGGCGAGCGGGATGGCGCGCGTGCCCGCGAGTCGGTCGCCTTTGCGGACCGGCACGAGGTCGTGCCGCGAGGCGACCATCGCGTCGGCAAAGCGGTTGACCGCGAGCAGCCTGCCCTTGTCGACGCGCAGCAGCCCGTCCGCGTCGGCGACGACATTGATCTTGCCCTCCACAGGTCCTTCCGGGTGCATGTGCGCCCCGGCGACTAGCTTGTAGAGGAAGGCGGCTGCGTCGTTCTCATGAACCAGCCCGGGCTCGTCCGCCCAGACAAAGAGGTTCTTCTTGCCGATTTTGTGCAGGGCTTCCACGTCCTCCTGCCGGACGATGTGCCCCTTCCGGAAGGCGACTTCCTTGACACCGTCCGTGCCGGGGATGATGCGCGTGATGTCGTGCGCGATGACCATGCCGACCGCGTCGGCTGTTCTGACTTCTTTCATGATGTCTGCGTGTCCTTTGAACCTTCTGTGCCTGCTTCTGTGCCTGTTTCTGTGCCCGCCCTAGGGTCTTTGGGCGTCGGTTCCGCCCACAGCGCAGTCGGCAGGGCCGCCGCGCAGCATTTCCAGCCCGTGCGAGAGCGCCGGGAGCACCGCCTCGAGGTTTTCCCGCAGCGCTTTCGGGCTGCCGGGCAGGTTCACGATGAGCGAGCGCCCGCGGATGCCTGCCGCCATGCGCGAGAGCATGCCCCTGTCCGTGATCTTCATGCTCGCGGCGCGCATCGCCTCCGGGATGCCTGGCGTGAGACGCTCGCACACGGCGATGGTCGCCTCCGGGGTCACGTCGCGTGGGGCAAAACCCGTCCCGCCCGTCGTGACGATGAGCGGGATGTCCAGCATGTCGGAGGCTTCGCGCAGGGCGCGCGCGATGTAGTCCATCTCGTCCGGCACGAGGTCGGTATGAGCCACGCGGAAACCTGCCTCCGTGAGCAGCTGGGCGGTCAACGGTCCCCCGAGATCCTCCCGCTCCCCGGTGCAGCAGCGGTCGCTCACGGTGATGACCGCCGCGTCCCAGCCCGCGCTAAGCATGGTGCACCACCTCGATCGCGTCGCCGGGGCGAATGGTGCCCTCGTCCACAACCTTCGCGAACACGCCCTCGCGCGGCATCACGCAGTCACCCGTCTGCTGCCGGATCGCGCAGCCTTCATGGCATTCCTTTCCGATCTGCGTCATCTCGAGCAGGACGCCGTCGCCGATCCGAAGCAGGCTGCCGATGGGCAGCTCGCAGAGCACGAGCCCTTCTGTGAGGATGTTCTCCGCAAAGTCGCCGGGAGCGAGCCCCGGCAGCGCCCAGCGGAGCTTCTCGACACTCTCGTCGGCGAGCAGGCTGACCTGCCGTTTCAGGTCGTCACCGTGCGCGTCGCCTGCCACGCCTCCGTCCCGTCTGACATCTATGCTTTCGATGGGGCGCTTCTTCTCCCCTTTGCGTTCGCTGACACATACTGCCTTTACCATAGCCATGTCCGCCTGTCCTCCTTTCATGCCTTAGCTGTTTTTATTGAAGGTGCGCCTTGCCTTGCTGCAGCCATAACTGCCTGCTGAGGCTCAGTCAAGCGCCTGCGTTGCTGTTTTGGTCTGGCGCCGTGTAGTCGCCCGACTTGCCGCCGCTCTTCGCGAGCAGGCGCACATCGGTGATCCGGATGTCGCGCTGCACGGCCTTGCACATGTCGTAGATGGTCAGGGCTGCGGCGGAGACCGCCGTGAGCGCCTCCATCTCCACACCCGTCTCGCCCTTGCAGCGCACGGTCGCGCGGATGGCGATCGTGTGTGTCTCCGCGTCCATCCCGAATCCGATGTCCACCCCTGTGATGGCGATGGGATGGCACATCGGGATGAGCTCCGGCGTCCGCTTCGCCGCCATGATGCCAGCGACCTGTGCCACGGCAAGCACGTCGCCTTTTTTGATCCTGCCCTCCGAAATCCGGGCATAGGTCTCGGCGCTTACGTGCACCAGCGCCCCCGCGACCGCCTCGCGGAGCGTTGCGTCCTTGGCAGACACATCCACCATGCGGGCGCGCCCTTCGTCGTTGAAATGTGTAAAAGACCCGTCCAAAGTATGCCCTCCCTAGATCTGTCCAAGCGAAACACCTGCATGTCAGGGCATGCCTACCCTCCGATGGCGTTCATGTTCCGTTCCGAATTGCTGATGCCCCCGCCTTCCAGTGTGTGCTTCAGCGGCTTGCCGAACATGCCGCTGCTCAGCGCCTCTTGGAGTGCATCTCCTGCGAGCCCACGCAGCGCAATCTCCTCGCCGGAGTGCAGGCAGGGTTTCAGCTTGCCGTCCGAGGTCACGCGGATCTTGTTGCATCCGGGGCAGAAATGGTTGCTGATGGGGCTGATCAGCCCGACCGTGCCCACGTGCCCCGGCTTGCGGAACAGGCGCGAGACCCCATCCGTGCCGGCGGGCACAAGCGACGGCTCCGCCGCGAGGACTGCATCCGCGCCGATGAAGCGCGCGTTGTTCCACCCCGCACATTCGCCGATGGGCATGATCTCGATGAAGCGGAGATGGATGTCCTCCTTCTCCGTCAGCGCAACCAAGCTGCCGATCTCCCGGTCGTTCACGCCCCCGATGAGGACGGCGTTCACCTTGATGGGTGCGAAGCCCGCCTCGAGCGCGGCGCGGATGCCAGCCAACGCGTCCTCCACCTTGCCCCCGCGCGTGATCTGCGCATAGGCGACGGCATCGAGGCTGTCGATGCTGATGTTGACACGATCCACGCCTGCAGCCTTCAGTTCCGCCGCACGGTCTGCGAGCAGGATCCCGTTCGTCGTCAGGCAGACCTCCTCGATGCCGGGCGTGGCAGCTGCGTTCCGGACGATGGTCTCGATGCCGCGCCGCACGAGCGGCTCACCGCCCGTCAACCGGATCTTCCGGATGCCCAGCGATGCCGCCGCACGCACGATGGCATCGATCTCCTCGACCGAGAGAATGTCCGCGTGGCGCAGCTTCTCGATGCCATCCTGCGGCATGCAGTAGATGCACCGCAGGTTGCACAGATCCGTGACCGACAGCCGCATGTAATTGATGTTTCTTCCATATTGGTCTATCATGGCGCTCGATTGCCTCACCCTTCCTGCCCGGAAATGACCTCCAGACCGTTCAATCGATATATGCCTTCAACCGTCCGAGGTCAGCCACGCGAAACTCCGCGCGCCTGAACTCGATGAGCCCGTCCTGCTTCATGAGGCTCAGCTCGTGGGAGAGCGCGCTGCGGTTCACGCCGAGATACTGCGCGAATTCCTCGCGGCTCATGCCGATGTTGAAGCCCGTGCCCTCCGCGCGCTCGTGCATGTGCCGCAGGAAGACGGCGATGCGCGCCCGCAGGGAACGCCGGTAAAGCACGTCGATCTTGTAGAGCTTGCGCACGCTCTCGTTCGCAAGCTCGTGCAGGATGTTCTGCCACAGCTTCCCGCGCAGCCCTTCCGGCAGCCTGCCGTCGGTGAAGGCCAGCGCGTCCACAGGTGTCACCACGCTCGTGCGCGTCGCCTGCACGTCGTAGGGGAAGCGCCGCGACCGCGTGAACACGATGTCCAGCCCCACGGTCTCACCTTCAAAAAAATGCTCCATCATGGCGACATCGCCGTCGAGGTTTTGCCGGGTGCCCTTGAAGCCCCCGCTGTCCACCAAATAGAAGCAGCCTTTGGCATCGCCCTCCCGCACGAGGAACTCGCCCGCCTCAAGGCTGCGGGACTTTCCGCAAGCACCCGAGCGCGCCAGTTCGTGTTCCTCCTGTGTAAGCCCATAAAATACGCCGCCTGCCTTCATGTGGTAATCTCCTCGTCCCGGACACCGACCAAGACAGCCGCGCCTGCCGTCACGCCGTCGATGCCGTCACGGATGGATGGTTCGTCCTCCACGTCCGCGAGGA
>JAITHG010000206.1 GCA_031280075.1 Eubacteriales Family XIII. Incertae Sedis bacterium
GACGGTGATGTCATCGACCTCGGCGGCAGGTGCTTCGAAGTCGTCCTCATCCCCGGGCACACGCCCGGCAGCATCGCCCTGCTCGACCGGGAGGCGCGCATCCTCGTGGCAGGCGACAGCGTGACAGAGACCCCGGTGTTCATCTTCTCGGAATTCCGCAGCCTGCGCGCCTTTGTGGAAAGCATGGGCAGGCTACAGGCGCTGAAGGGCGCATTCGACTCCGTGTACGGTGCACACGGTCCAGTCCCCGTCAGCCCGGATCAGATCGACCGCCTGAAAGTGGCAGGCGAAAAGCTCCTGGCGGGAGAACTGGAAGGCATGGCACCGCCCTTCGAACTGCCAGCCCGCATGTACGAGCACGAAGGAGCCGCCTTCTTCTACTGAGAACGAACCGTGGGGACAGCCATGGAGCAGCCCTGCCTCAGAGCGCGAGCGCATCCCCCGGGATCAGATCCACCAGGTTGCGTGCCTCCAGCGGGCAGTGGTTGGTGCGCCAAGCGACGACCACCTTGCTCTCCATCCCGTAGGCAGCCGTCGGGATGTACTTGATCAGGGGACCTCTCCCCGCATAGACGAACTTCCCGCAGAGGCTGAGCCCCTTCTTCGTCCGCAGCTTGTGCAGGAGCGTCTCGAAGTTCGGGACGAACTCGATGCGCTTTGGTGTAAAGCCAATCGAATGACAGCGCTCCATCGTGATGCGCCTGTCGTCGTCCTCCCCAAGGACGGGCACGCGGTAGAACACCTCGTCAGCCAACGCCGATGCCATCCCATCCTTGTCAAGTGTGTCATAGACCGCGAGCGGATGATCCTCCGACATCGCGAGGTAAAGCCGGAAATCCGATACCAGCTTGTACGAGACCCCCTCCATGCTAGGCAGGGCAAAGTCCTGCGCGATCGCAAGATCCGCCTCGCCGAACTCCAGCGTCCGCCGCAGCTCCGGGAAATCCCCCAGAGACTCGACGATGACAACGTCCGGGTATAGCTCCTCGAACTGCCGCACAAAACCCTTGACCTCGTCGAAATCCTCCACCGCGTCATACGTGCTCGGCTCGATGATGCGCAGCGTCCGGGGCGGCGAAGCGGAGATGTTGCTCGCCGTGCAGATCGCTTTGTCGATGTTCGTGTAGAGCGGCTCGAGCGTCGAAAACAGGTACTCCCCCTCCGGCGTGAGGCGCACCCCTTGGTTGCTGCGATAAAACAGCCGCATCCCGACCCCTTCCTCAAAGCGCTGCAATGTCTTCGACAACGCCGGTTGAGAGATGAACATCTCCTCCGCTGCCCGCGAGAGGTTCAGGTGCCGCGCGACATTCAGGAAGGTCTCGATTTGCTGAAACGTGATATTATACATACAGATTCATCCTCGCCTGCCAGACCTCATACAGAATCCACCGATGATCGTGTCATTCCTCACTGCCCGTTCCGAGCTTTGTGAGCCGCCAGTCGTAGGGGGCTTCCTGCGCGTCCACCCGCACCGCCGACGATGCCAGCTTCAGGGCGACGATGCGCTCGGACACCTCTGCAGGCAGCCGATGCACCCCGGCAGGCAACCCGCTGCCGTCCCGCAGCAGCCATGCCAGCCCCTCAAGCTGCGCCGCGAACGAGAGATCCATCGTCTCGATGGAATTCCCGCCGCCGCTCGTATAATTGACCCCGTGCCCGCCGGAGAGCACCGTCAGGTGCTTTGCCCCAAGCGTGAGCACGCAGCGATCCTTGTCCGTGTCATCCCATGCGGCATCCGGCTCCGCGAGCGCGTCCGCAAGCGAGACCTCCTGCCACGTGCCGCCCGCGACGGCGACCACTGCGTCCGGCTTCGCCGCGCGCAACACCGGGAGCCCCACCGTCCCGCGCACGCCCGATGCGGAGAGGATCAGATCCGCCTCCGCTGCAGCCTCGGCGGCGGGGCGCACGCGAAACCCGTCGTGCATCGCCTCGAGGGCAGCCACCGGGCTCACCTCCGAGATCTCCACGGTGCCCGCTGCCGCGCGGCAGCGCTTCGCAAGCCCCCTGCCCACAGGACCGTAGCCGCTGACCAGCACGCGCTGCCCCGCCAGCGATCCCACGAGCTTCACGACGTTCGCGAGCACCGTCTCGCCCGTACCGTGCGCGTTGTCAAAGCGCGTCTTCGCCGCCGCGTCGTTGACCGCGACCGCAGGGACGAGCAGCGTCCCATCCGCCTCCATCGCCTCCAGGGCAGCCACGCCGCTCGTCGTCTCCTCGCAGATGCCGCGAAGCGACCGCGCCAGCGCAGGCCTCTCCAAAAAGGCAAGCCGCGAGAGCGCGGCCCCATCGTCCAGCAAGATCTCGGGCGCGTGCTCGTCCAGCAGGCGAAGCGCGTTCGCCCGGTCGCCCTCCTGCGTCCCGTCCGCATCCGCATACACACGGATGCCGGCTGCCCGCAGCGCGTCCAGCACATCCGCGTCCACAGAGGTGGAGCCACAGGCAAGGGCGACCTCCGCGCCCATCTCGCGCAGATAGTGCAACAGCACGGCAGTCTTCGGCTCGATGATCAGCCAGCAGCCGATGCGCACCCCGGCGAACAGCCCCCTGCCGCCCGCGTCCGCACCCTGCTCAACTCCTGCGCCGTCACCGCCCGCAACCGCACCCCGCCCAAGCTCTGCGCCTTCACCGCCGCCGCCATCTGCACCCTGCCCGTCCGCACCGTCCTTGCCATACTGCGCCGCAAGCGCCCGGATGCAGGGCATGTACGCCCGCGCATAGACCACCCGCGCCTGCCCGCTGCGCCGGGCAGGCGGATCGCGCAGGATGGCATCCACCTCGTCCAGCGTGAAATCTGCCCGCTCGCCCGGCTCCGCGATGCGCACGCCCCAGGCAGCAAGCGCGTCAACAACTTCCCTTGACACAATCCGCTCCGAGGCATCCAAGCCGAGCTCGGAAGCCGCAATGCCGCCTCCCGCAGGAAGATCCGCCTCATCCTGCGCCCCAAACAGCGCCCCGTCCCACGAAGAGCCCGCAATGCTGCGGTTGGACGCGCAGGCCACCGCCACGAGCAGCCTTTCCGCCTGCGACGCATCCGTCATCGCCAGAGCCTTTCCGGATAGAGCCCTTGATCCTTCATCGACTGCAGGGCATCCACGACCGCCGCCCTGTCCTCTTTATAGGTGACACCGTACCAGCGGTCGTCCGTGGGCAGCACCTTCACGGAGGCGCAGCCCGCCTGGAGCAGCTGATCCACCTTGACCGGCAGCAGGTACTCCGCCCCGAGCGGATCCCTTCTCGCCTCGTTCGACAAGAAGGCAGGGAAGCCCGCGTCGATTTCGTCCAAAAAGCGCTCCGTAAATCCCCAGAAATTCATCGAGACCGTGCTGTCCTCCGGCACGGGCACAAAATGCTCGTCGTCGTCCGTGTAGGCGATGCCGCCCTCCCGCCGCATGATCTTCTTGCGCTCCTCTACCTTGGACAGGAGACCGTCCTCCCCGATGACGCACACCCCGCGCGCCACATGCCCGTTCTCCGTCAAAGTGTTGCGCAGCGGGTAGCCCACCATCGCATAGCGCGTCCGTTCGTCCTCCTCTGCCGTAAGCAAAAAGTCGTAGATCAGCTGCCAAGCATGCGAACCGTAGTAGTCGTCCGCGTTGATGACGGCGAAGGGGCCGTCCACCTCATACTTCGCTGCGAGCACCGCATGGCACGTGCCCCAGGGCTTCACGCGCCCCGACGGGAGAGAGAAGCCCGCCGGCAGGTCATTGGTGCGCTGGAAGGCGTAGCGGATGTCCATGTGCTTCGCCGCCCCGTCGTCCATAAGCGCCCGCAGATCCGCTTCCATGCCCTCGCCGATGACGAACACGACTTTCTCGAAGCCGGCCATCCTCGCGTCGTAGAGCGAAAAATCCGTGATGATCTCCCCGGCGGAGCCGACCGGGTCGATCTGCTTCAGCCCCCCGTAGCGGCTTCCCATGCCAGCAGCCATCACGACCAACACAGGTGATTTCATAATAATTCCTCCTTCGGTTTTCAGATGGCTTCATTATATCATATTGCACCGACAGCTAAGCCTTGGACAGTCGCGCCGTCCAGCACACCGTCCTGCTGCGTTGCAAAGCCTCGCAATACCGCCAGTATTGCTGTGTTTTGCGCCTTGCATGCCGGTGTGCTGAACACCGCTTTGTGTCC
>JAITHG010000225.1 GCA_031280075.1 Eubacteriales Family XIII. Incertae Sedis bacterium
ATGCCCTGCGCTCGCCCCACTTGATTTCCTGCACCCCGTCACGCCCCCAGGTGGAGAAGTGCGACGGCGCGCTCTTCAGCCCCTTCTCGACGAGGTCGCGCGGGAAGAGGATGCGCCCGTCCTTCACGGTCAGCCCGAGCGAGGATGCCGTGGACAGGAAGCGCTCCGAGGTCGAATAGATGCCCGTGTTCTCCAGGATCTGAAGCGTCGCCTCATGAATCTGATCCAGCTCTTCCGGGTCAAAATACTCAAAGAATTTCATATCGTCTCCTCCTGTGCTTCTGCTGCTGCTCCTGCTGCTCCTGCGTCTGCCTCAAAACTATGCGGATGTCGCTTCGCCTCCCTGTTCCCGGCGCTGCGCAAGCCGCTCGCGCACCTCGTCTGAGAGGAACTCCTGCGCGATCTCCTCCTTCGTCCGGTGCCCGTAGTCCTCCTTTAGCCACTTGATGCCCGAGTACATGACCGCGACAATCAGGAAGGAGATCGGGATGGCGGTCAGGATCAGTGTCGCCTGCAGCCCCCCGAGCGGAACCCCGCCTTCGATGTACTGCCCGGCGTAGAGCAAGGCCGTGGGGGAGATGGCAAGCATGATGGACCAGAACAGCCGCAGGTTTTTCGACGGGTCGTCCGTCGCGCGCAGTCCCACGGTGGAAGCCGCCGCCAGCGTGTACGCCGCCGAGTCCATCGTCGTGACAAGCAGGAAGAAGCCGACGACGAGCCAGATGACGAGGATGGCGATCCCCGCCGGAAGCGAGAGAACCATCTCAGAAATCGCTTGGTTCGCGCCCTGCTCCGCCATGATGGCGACGACATCAAAGGCTTCGCGCAGATAGGCACCCAGCCCGTAGCTCGAGATCGTCCCGAAGAAGAGGAACGAGCCGGCGCTGCCCGCAAGCGTGACGATGGCGACGATGGCACGGATGCTCCTGCCGCGCGAGATCTTCGCGATGAAGATCCACATCCACGGCGCAAGCCCGATCCACCAAGCCCAGTAGAAGCAGGTCCAGTCCTGCGGGAAGTTGCTCTTGCGAATGGGGTCGAGGTAGGTGCTCATCGGGATGAACTCCTGGATCATCAGCCCCAGCGACTGCACGAAGTTCTCCATGATGAACAGCGGCGACACCAAAATGAGGAACAAGGCACACAGCAGGATGGAGCCGTAGGTCGTCCCGCGCGAGATCTTCTGCATCCCCTTCTCCAGACCGATGTAGGTGCTCGAGGCGAACGTCGCCGTGATGAGCAGGACGAAGAGCGCGTAGACGACGAAGGTCTCCGGCGTGCCGACGATGTTCTTCAGGTTGTTGGCAAGCATCGGGATGCCCGTGCCATACGAGATGACGAGCCCGCCGAGGATGCCGAAGATGAAGATGACGTTGATGACCTTGCCGAGCGGCCCAAACACACGCTTGCCGAACGCACCCTCGCACGCCACCTGCAGGCTGAGGTCGTCCTTCTTTCGCATGTAGTAGCGGTAGGCGAGCGGGATGACCCCGACCGCGTAGACGCTCCACGCGGGCACGCCCCAGTGGAAGAAACTGTAGGCGACGGACAGCTCCGAGATCTCCGGGCCGAGCGCCTCCAGCCCGAAGGGCGGCCACTGGATGTAATAGGCCCACTCGATGGCCGACCAGTAGAGGATGCTCGTGCCCATCGCGGCACAGAAGATCATCGCGACCCAGCTGAAGGTCTTGTACTGCGGCTTCTCCTTCCCCATGCGAATCGTGCCGTACTTGGAGAACGCCAGGAAGCCGTTGAACACCATGCACAGGATGACGATGAGGATGAACCAGAAGCCGAGAACCTTGACAGAGCCCACGCGCGCCGCGACAAGCCCGTTTGTGGTCGAGACCGGGCTGGCGATCGAGAACGTGAGCAGCGTGCCGAGCAGCACCAAGGCGACAGCGACGGACAGCCGGTCGATCCGTTTCTTCGGAGTGCCCGCTACATCGTTGCTTTCCATGAATATGTACCTCCTTTACAATAATTGACCGATTGTTATCCCTGAACGGTTGCCTCCGGCAGCCGGTCAAACATCATAAGTGACCCCCGTTGTAGGGCAGCACCCAGTAGAACACGAGGAAGGCAGTAAAGGCGACCCCGACGATGATGCTCATGGTCGTGTAGCGGTAGGTGATCTTGTATTCGCGCGGGTCGAGCTCCGACTTCGGGACGATGAGCAGCTTTTCGCGGTAGGCGATCTCCTTCGGGGAGGGTGCCTTCGTGGCAGAGCCGATGACGGCGAAGAGGATGCTCAGGTAGATCCCGATGAAGAAGGGGTCGAGGAAGTTCGAAAAGACGGTCGTCACGCCGAAGCCCTGTAGGAACTTCGTTACGACGAAGCCGACAAAACCCGCAATCATCGACCAGAGCGCCCCCCGGCTCGAGAGCCGCTTGCTCCAGATGCCGCCGTAGCTGACGACGCACCAGGACGAGGCGATGATCGTACTGGCAAGCCAGGCGATCACGCGGATGCCCCCCAGGTTGCACAGGGCGAGGATCAGGGCGACGACGCCCGCACCGAGCATGATCATGCGGCTCTTGAACAGCTTGTCCTTGTCGTCCTTGAACTTGAAGTCGAAGAGGTCGTTCGTGATGCTGAAGCCGATGATGGACAGGAAAGTGACGGCGGAGGACAACCCCGCCGCGACGATGCCCGCAAGCGCCACCGAGCCGATGAGCACCGGGGCAAGATTGGCGAAGCCCCAGACGATTGCCCGCTCCGGCTCCATGGTCGCGTCCACATTCACGAGAGAGATGGTCACGAGGTGCAGGAGGACGAGGACCACCGTCGCGCAGACGCACCCGACGATGCCCGAGCGCAGGGCGACGTGCTCCGACTTCGCCATCATGTGCCTGCCCGCCTGCCAGGGGCTGACACCCGTGACGATGAACCAGACAAGCCCGTAGATGACGGTGTACATGACCGCGCCGAACGGCCCGTCCGACCCCGTGCCC
>JAITHG010000230.1 GCA_031280075.1 Eubacteriales Family XIII. Incertae Sedis bacterium
AGGGGTGCACCGTACCTTGCGTTCTAAACGATTGTCAGCGCGAGCCTTTGTGCGCTTGCCGCCGCATACCACACCTCAGAAGGATGGACAGCAGGATCAGGAGGGCAGAGGCCGCAGGGATCGCGATGCAGGTCAGGAGGATCGGGAAACCGTCCCCCGCCTCAGGGATGCCGCTTTCATGCGTTTCGTCCTCGCCTGCCTCATTCGCGTCTGGCGCACCTTGATCCGCGTCATCCTGCTCCTGCGGTTTGCGCCCCATCGGACGGTCGTCCTCGATGGCAGGTTCCTCCTCCTGTGGCGTGTCGACCTGGATACCATCCGGTTTCGCCTCGTCCACAGGATCTGTCTCTCCGCTTGCGGGAGGCATCGTCGGAAACAGTCCGCCGCTGATCGGCCCTGTGACAGGGGGCGTGATGATCGGCCAGGTGACAGGGGGCGTGACCGGCGGCGGTGGGGGCGGCGGTGCAACCGGCGGTGCGGGGGGTGCGGGCGGTGGTGCGGGCTTGGGCGGCATCTGGGCGCTCTGTGGCGCGCTCGGGTGATCCATGCCTGATGAGAAGGCGGAGACGCGGAAATCGTACAGCGTGTTCCAAGACAGATTTGGGATGCTGTGGAGTGTCACGTTGCCCGGTAGGTCGCCGATGTCCTCCGTCCAGTTGTCTTCCGGACCGTTGGCCGGATTGTTCTTGCGGTACTCGACCCTGTAGTAGTCCGGTTCGCCCGAGGCGGGTGCCGTCCAGCCCAGGAAGGTCGTGGCGATGCCCGCCCGTGTGGCGACGGTCAGGTAGATTGGATAGGTGTCGTTCATGACCGCGAAACGCGCGCGGAAGGTCAACGTTTCTTCCACCCTGCCCAAGGCGCTGCCGTTCATGGCATCGTCATATGTATAGGTGACGGTAAAATATTCCGAGTATTCCCCTGCCGACAGACTGCGGCGGGGCGAGACGCGCCAGCCTGTGTCGCGACCCCCCGCCTCCACTTCCGCCTTGTTGCCCGGCAGCAGATCGAATGCGCCACTGTTCCCGACCGGTTTGACCGAAAGGATGGTCGCGTCCGCGCTGCCCACGTTCGCGATGTTGATGAAGCCGATGTTCGTAAAGACATAACCAGGATGCACTGGAGAGAACATATGCACAGCCGGGTTGATTGTAAGCCCGGGCTGCTTGACCATGAACAGCACCTGTGACACCGTCTTGATCGGCGCTTTCGGATCAATGTTCCCTCCGTGGTACCCGATGGCGAGCACGGCGTGATAGATGCCTGCGGGCAGCCCGGGTTGCGGCTCGATGGCCCAACTGCTGTCCTTGTTCGGCACACCGAGCACTGGGCTGCCGCCGATGGTGGAGCTGCCTTGGATGATTCGGAAGGCGTTCGCCTGCGCACCCTCCAGCGTGATGTTCACGACCATGGCCTCTTTGCTCCAGTTGTCGATGGCGACCGGCTGGCGCTTGACGACATCATCCTGTGCGTTGCCCACGGAATAGCGGCTGCCGATCACGCTTCCGAAGTCGTTCGTGCCCGGCACGAGCAGTGGCTTGTTCGGATCGATCAGGGCGAATGTGACCTGCTTGGTCTCGGTCTTCACCATGACACCGTCGTGGTAGGTGAGCGTCATGCAGGCACTGTAGGCACCGGGGTTTTTCAAGCCGGGCGCAGGCTGTAGCACCCAGTCCCTGTAGGTTGCCGGATCGATCCCCGCAGTGCCGCTGATGACGGCGATTGCCTGTGTCGGTTCGCCTGCGCCCGGCGTATAGGGAAGTCCGTTGAGGCGGCAATCCGACAGGTTGATCGGTACGTTTTCCGCGCGGATGGTGCCCACATTCGTCAGGCGGGGCTGCGTGTCCCCCGGTGCCAATGCGGGGGTGTAGCCTGCAGGCTTCAGTTCCGCCCAGAACGTCACATCCTTGAAGCCGTCGAGAAGGGCGGTAGGTAGGCGGCGGAAGTGCGCCGTGAGGCTGATGTCGGCGGCAGGCATGGCGTGGATGGCGATGCTCGGATCGGAGGTGTCGACCACGCCTGTCTCGGAGCCCGTCATGGCGAATTTCAGCTCTTTCTGCCCGTAGGCGGTGGGCTGCAGGCAGGCGCTCTCGACAGTCCAATGGGAGAACTCATAGCCCAGTGCAGGGGCGGCATCGAACTCCGCGCCCGCGTTCAGGTGCAGCCCTACCATCTGCGTGGACGGCGCGAACACATTCATGAAGTCTTCGCCCGGTGTCGTCACGCGCCGGTCGGCGATGTATCCGCCTGCGGTGGCACGCACCTGCAGCTTGCCGTACACCATGGATGCATCGTTGCGTGAGCCGATGTCGAAGTTGTTGTACAGATTGTCATAGGGCGCGGGGAACATCGCGCTGTCCCGCATCGAAAAGGATTGGAGGATATGGTTGTCGTAAGTGTCCGCCGTGTAGCCGCGGAGCCCGGGGTATGCCCAGCCCGCGCCGCCTGGCAGCGGTCGGTACATCTGTGCGTCGAGCGGCAGAGCCTTCACGTCGATCAGGCTGATATAGGGGGCATCGTTGCCGTAAAACTCCACCGTGCTGTCCGGTGGGATGATGACGCAGGAAGGTCGGTCTGACATAATGGCACCGCCTGCGCCGCGCACGGCCATCGTCTCGTTGTATGCTTGGCGAAGCGTCCCGAAGTTGATGTTGTTGCGGATGATCCCGCCCTTTAGGAGCAGGAAGCCGCGCGTGCTGTCGCCCGCCCCCCAACCGTCGCTGCCCACGGAGATGCCCGCCCCTCCGAGTGTCGTGTCGTTGTCCTCGATGACCACGTTGTCCGCGATGGTCAAACGCCTGTCCCCGTTGGCAGTGTACATATCGAAGGCGATGCCGCCGCCGCGCCCGGGATACATGACCATGGTTCCCTTGTTCAGCCCGACCGCATGATTGTTGCGGATGACCACATTTTTGTCCACGGTTATGTTGCCGCCACCATTCTGGATGCCGCCGCCGCGTTGCGCGGTATTGTCCTCGATCAGCACGTTGTCGGTGATGACAAGGTTGCTGACCTTTCCTTTCGCTGCCAGCGCGCCGCCGTATTGCTCCGAAAGATTGCTCATCAGTACGCTGTACCCGCGAACCGAGTGCGAGCCAGAAGCAGTATCCTTCCAATACCCACAGATCCCGCCGCCAACACCGCCCCGGTTGTGCCAGAGGACACCGCCAAACATGTTGATGCCGGCGGCATGGATGCCGGCATAGATGCCCCCGGCGGCATTCGCGTTCGTGTAACAGTCCCGTATGTTGCCCGCAAAAGAGAGCTCCTGGGCAGTCGTGACGATGCCGCCGCCTATGGTTCCGGCTTTATTGTTGTTTCCCGTATAGTCTGTGCTCGCGTTTGCATCCGGACCCTGCAACGTGATATTCTCCAGCGTGAATTTCGCCTGCTCCGAGGTGCTGGTCGTAAAGTTGAAATGCCTTGCGCTACCGCTGTTGCGCAGAAAGTAGTCGGGGGTGCCGTCGAAGAGGTCTGCTGTCTGTACGGCATCGGAAGCGCCGACCGCACTTCCAAGGTTGCCTGTAAGTCCGCCCGCCCTGTCGATCCTGGTCGTGCGCCAGCCTACTTCACCCGCGCCGTAGTCAAACCCCTTGTTGCTCCCGAAGTTGTACCACTGTTCCTCGCCCTGCGCGCTGTCGTACTTGCGTAGGGTGATGTTTGCCGCGCCGGGCACCGTCACCGTCCCCGACAGGGTGAAGCCGCCTCCGATCAGGATGACGTGTGGTCTGTTGTTGTCATAGGGCGCGCCGCTCTCGTTTACCGTTGCAATCGCGTTTTGGAGCTCTGTCCAGGACGTGACCGCGACGGGTTGCATGGTGCCGGTGCTCTCCCGGTAGATATATTCCCGGACTGTCCCGCCATGCGTCGCTTCGCGAGCGATCCAGTGCGTGCCGGGGTAGCTGTCGGTCAGTGTCCCGTCGAGGTTGGTCACGGCGACACCAAGCTCTGTGCCCAGCTCGTCCTCTGCCTCCTCAGCGTCCCCGTCCCCCTCCGTTGCGGTCGCACCCGGATCCGTGCCCTCTTCCACCACCGGGGGCGTGCCTGCCGCCACACCCGGAGCCGTCGGGTTCCCCACCGCCCGGGGCGTGCCTGCAGCCACACCCGGAGCCGTCGGATTCCCCGTTTCCTGTGCCGGGGTGATCGCCCCCCCGGAAGCGCCGCCCTCAATGCCGGCATCCGAAGCGGAGGCGATGCCGCCTTCCGGCACAGTTCCGCCGGGGGTGGTGCTGGTAATTTCCAGCACCGCCCCTGTCGGAACCGGGAGGTAGCACTGTTCGTCCAAATCGTCTGCCTGCAGCGTCGACATCCGCATGGACGCAAACTGCAGTGCGACGATCGTCAGCACGGCAATCATCCGATAGTGTTTCCCCAGAAACATACTTCTCATATCCACCTCCGTATCATTACTAACGATTCTTGCGCGCGGGATTTTCCTGCTTGCTTCTATCCATTACCCTTCCAAACCCAAGACTAAACATTTCGTATAATAAAAATTGAAAGTCACAATGTGCGATATTTTAAAATATCCGCTAAAAATAGCCATTCCTTTATACACAAACATTCATTAATAGTAAGAAAATCTAATGTTTTGCATTCTGAGGATGAATGGAGTCGTGATGGACCGGGACGATCCAGCCGCAGGGTCAGCAGGAGGATGGCAGGGCAGGGCCGCATCCAGGAAGCGATAAGAAGCGATAATATGGTATGATATCCGTATGGAAAACCATCTTCTGCGTCCGGACGAAATACTGGAAGCGAGCATAGACACGGCGGAGGGCAAGGCGAATGGCAGCTTCGTCAAGCTCGCCGTCCTCGCCTTTCTCGCAGGTGCCTTCATTGCCTTCGCGGCGGAGGGCTCGAACATGGCGGCGTTCAACCTGCTCGCCGACCCTGCCTCCTACGGGCTGGGGCGCGTGCTCGCGGGCACCGTGTTCGGCACGGGGCTCATGCTCGTCGTCGTCGCGGGCGGCGAACTCTTCACGGGGAACATGCTCATGGTGGGCGCGCTTGCACGGCGGCGCATCACCGCTGCGCGCATGCTGCGCAACTGGTGCATCGTCTACGCGTTCAACTTCGCCGGAGCACTCTTCCTCGCTTGGGGCATCTATGCGAGCGGGCTGCTCGGGAGCGGGGACGGGCTACTCGGGGCAGTGACTGTCAAGGTTGCGGCGGGGAAGACCGCGCTGCCCTTCCTGTCCGCGCTCGTACTCGGCATCTTCTGCAACTGGCTCGTGTGCCTCGCGGTGTGGATGGCATACGGGGCGCGGAGCATGGTGGGGAAGCTGTTCGCCATCTTCTTTCCGATCTGGCTCTTCATCACATCCGGCTTCGAGCACTGCGTCGCAAACATGTACTACATCCCGGCAGGCATCCTTGCAAAGGGCGATCCCGCCCTGCTGCAGGGGGCGCTGGCACACGGCGCGTCACAGCAGGCGCTGGACGGGCTGACATGGGGCGGCTTCCTTCTGCACAACCTGCTGCCGGTGACGCTCGGCAACATCCTGGGCGGCGGGCTGTTCGTGTCGCTCGCCTATCTCGTGGCATACCGGAAGAAGCCACCGCAATAGAAACAGAGAAAGAGAAGCGGGGAATGATGCACGAAAAGACCTACCTACAGACAAAGATCCACACGACGAGCGCGGGGACGGAGGCAGTTTCTGCCCTGCTGCTCGGCTGCGGCATCCCCGCCGTTTCCGTCGAGGATCGGGCGGACATCGAGTTCGTGCAGCAGTCGGGCACTGGCTGGGATTTCATCGACGAAGCGCTCTTGGCGGGGGAGGGCGGCGAGGCATGCGTGTCCTTCTATACGGAGGACAGCCCGGATGGGCGCGCGCTGCTTTCGGAGGTGAAGCTCGCCCTTCTGCGGCTAAAGGCGGATGAGCAGTATGGGCTGTACGGCTCGGAGGCGAACTTCGGCAGGCTCTATGCGGAGACAGTGCCGCTCGCGGACGGCTGGCAGGACAAGTGGAAGGAGCATTTCATGCCTCTGCGCCTGTCGGAACGCGTCGCGATTCGCCCGTCCTGGGACTGCCCGGATCCGACC
>JAITHG010000239.1 GCA_031280075.1 Eubacteriales Family XIII. Incertae Sedis bacterium
ACCGCCTACGCTTCGGAAGTGCTGGACGACTACCAGCTCGACACAGAATATGCGGCGAGCGACGAATGGATCCGCGAGGTACATGCGGAGGACATGCGCACAGGCGCGATCGCAGACAACAACTACATCGACTTCGACGAGTGCGAGGTCAAGGGCAGATGAGCGCGCGTCCGTAGGTGGGCGGCAGGCGAGCAGGTAGGCGGGCAGGCAGAAGGGCAGGGCACGATGGCAGAAAAACTGATCGACCGTTATGGCAACGAGTTTGAGCGACTGAAGCTCATGTTCACGATCGTGGCGCGCGGCAAGGGTGACAAGGTCGTGCAGGAACTGCGCAACCTCGGCATCACCTACAACCTCGCCTCGATCGCTTACGGGGCGGTGGGGCAGGATCTGAGCGACATGTTCGGGCTGACGGAGAGCGACTACGACCTGGTCTGCAGCGTCATCACGAAGTCGAAGGTCAAAGCAGCGATGTCGATGATCGAGTACAAGTTCTCGCTCAACGAGCCGGGCACTGGGATCGCCTTTTGCGTGCCGATCACGGGCGTAGGCGGACCGCTGTCCCTGCAGTACATCTCAGGGACGGACATGGCGCAGCAGATGTGGGCGGAAGAGGAGGACTGAGCCTCCTCTGGTGGTCCAGAAGGGATTGCAGGACAGCATAAATGAGACAAGATGTGAAACACAAGGAGCACGGCAAGGGCAGGCACGGGGCGCATGGCATGGCGGCAGGCGGGCGGGATGCCCACGCCGAATTCAGCCTGATCATGACCATCATCAACCGGGGCTACGCGGAGCTGGTCGTATCTGCCTCGCGGGCGGCAGGCGCACGCGGGGGCACGATCTTCTATGCGCGTGGCACGGGCATCCATGAGACGGAGAAGTTCATGGATGTCGCCATCGAGCCGGAGAAGGAGGTCGTGCTCACCATCGTCCGCCGGGAGTCCGTGCGCGAAATCATCCATGCGATCCTGGAGGTCGCAGGGCTGCGGACGAAGGCCGGGGGCATCAGCTTTACGCTGCCCGTCACGGACATCGTCGGGCTTGCATCCGAGGAGGACATCAAGGAGTTCATCGACGCGCACAGAAACGCCGGTGACGAGGAGGCGTAGGTACCTGCCTGCGCCGGATTCACAAAAACGCCGACAGCACTTCTCCGATCGGTTCGCGGATGACCAGGGTCGCGCGGCTGTCCATGCTCGTCTCTCCTTTATTGATGAGCACGATGCTGTCTCCCCTGAAGTAGCCGAGAAAACCAGCGGCAGGGTAGACGACGAGCGATGTCCCACCGACGATCAGCGTGTCAGCCTGCTTGATCGCAGACACCGCCCCTGCCACTACGCGGTCGTTCAGCGCCTCTTCGTACAGGACTACGTCCGGCCTCACCATGCCGCCGCACTCATTGCACCAGGGGATGCTGCCGCCCAGCCCGTCCGCCCCCACGCAGTTTGACGGCTCCAGGACGTAGTCCAGGTCGAATCCCTTCCCGCAGTCCAGACAGAAATTCCTGCGCACGGAACCGTGCAGTTCCCAGACGGTCTTCGAGCCGGCCTCTTGGTGGAGCCCGTCGATGTTCTGCGTGACGACAGCCGAAAGCACGCCTTCCGCCTCCAGCTTCGCGAGCGCTCGATGCGCGTTGTTCGGCTGCGCGTCCGGGAAGACCATATTCTGTTTATAGTAGGAAAAAAACGTTTCGGGGCTGCCCATGAAGAACGAGTGCGAGACCATCTCCTCGGGTGACCGCCCGTACTCGCTCTTGGCCTTGTAAAGCCCGGCCTCAGACCGGAAATCCGGGATCCCGCTCTCTGTCGAGACACCTGCCCCGCCAAAAAAGACGATGTTCCCCGCCTGCCGAATGATCTGTTCGAGTGCCTGCATCTGTTCCATAGCGTTCCCTGCTCCCTCCTGCTGCCCTATTCCCGTTTGGAGAAATGTAAAAATAAATCCTCTATTATTGATTATAACACCAACTTAGGGTATAATTCGCGTACATGACATGCAATTAAATCAGGGGGTATTATGTTTGGGCTAAGTATTGCGGATCTTCCTCTGCATGAGGCAATATCCATCATTTCGTCAGAGATCAGGAAGATCTTTGCGGATTTCCCATTGGTCAACTTCTTGGTTCCCGCCCTGCTTGGGCTGGGGGCGTTTTACTATTTGGGCAGAAGCATCTACGGGCGCGTCAAGCTTTCGCTCGAGAACAAAGCCTTCATCGTGTACTGTGCCGCTGCCTTCGTCCTGACCGGACTGACGGCGCTCAGCGCACAGTTCGCCCCGTTTGCCCAGAACAAAGTCCTGACAGTGATCGGTGCCCTGCTCTTCTATAGTCTGCCGTCCGTGTTCTGCCTGCACATCTGGTCGCAGGTAAGCCAGAAGAAAGTCCTGCCCAAAATCTTCGTGCTGTATTTCATTGTGCCCTTATTCGTGACGGGCTTTTTCGCATACCTGCTCTTCTCTGGGCAGACCGAGATGGGGATCTGGGATCTCTTTGTCATGCGCCCGATGAGCTACCACATCATGCTGTATGCCATTTACTGGGTGTGCATCACGATGAAGAGCTTCCGGCTCTGCCTGAACGTATTCTACCAGATGCCGAGGCACATGCAGGGTTCGACCATGCCACTGATCGCTGCCCTATTTGCGACGACGGCGGTCTACGTGTTCCTGCTGGTCGTCAACACGCGCTCTGCCTTCCTGCTGTACCACATCATGCTCTTCATCGTCATGAACCGCGCCTACAGCGGCTTTTTCCGTGCGAGCGCTGCGAACGTCATCGCTACGTCCCGTCAGTTCGTCAACTCCAACCTCGGGACGCAAATCCTCATCCTCAGCAAGAAGGGCTACATCCTGGAGTGGAACACGCCGCAGGATCATTACCTGATCAGCGCGGTGCGCCCGAAGTACCTGCAGCCCTATGAAAAGTACAGGGAACTGCTCCTGGAGGCGGGAAGCGGCATCGTGTCGCCGCACGACCCTAATGTGCTGACGCTGACCTTCGACGGGCGGGAGCACGACATCCTCATCCACCGCAACCCGATCGCGGAGGGGAAGAAGGTCTTCGGTGAGCTGATCGAGATTGCCGACGTGACGAACCTGTACTCCGTCCTCCACCAGATGGAGACGATCTCCTTCATCGACCAGATGACGGGGCTGCGCAACCGGAATGCCTACCTGACGATGGCGCGCGGCATCATGAAGCCGGAGAACATGCCGCTGCTCATCGTCATCGGCGACGTGAACAACCTAAAGCTGGTCAACGACAAGCTCGGGCATGTGGTCGGCGACCGCATGCTTGCGGACGTGGCGCGCATCCTGAAGGAGAGCGCCCCGGAGGATGCCTTCATCGCGCGCATCGGCGGCGACGAGTTCGTCCTGCTGCTACCCAATACGGACGAATCGGTCGCGGAGGCGTTCCACGACAAGGTGAACGCGCTGTGCATCGAGATGGACGACGAGGAATACGGTCGCCCCAGCATCTCCATCGGCTGGGCTTCCGCACAGTACTCGGCGGCGGACTACAACTCGGTCTTCGAGGAGGCCGATGCGTGGATGTACAAGAGAAAGAAGGCATACAAGGAGCAGACGCAGTCCGGTCGGTTCCTCACGGGCATGCTGTTTGGTATGGACGACACAACGCCGCAGGCTGCGCCACCCGCGCCACCCGCGCCACAGACGCAGCCACCGAAGATGCCGGGCAGTGCCTAACGCATACGGACGATATATTTCTCGATGAACTTGATCGGTTGGTAGGAGAGCTTTGCTTTGCGCAGCCCGGGGATGCCCATGTCCTCCTCACGGTTGATGCGTTTCACGTTCGGGCACATGTGCGTCACGAACTCGTTGTTGATGGCTTGGTACAGCCCGCGGTATTCGATGTTCGCCTTCTCCACGTGAACAGTAACCGTCTTGCGCCCGAGACGACCGCCGATGGACAGAGCCTCGATCTTCCCGTCGATACGGATGGCACCTGTCAGGTATCCGACCTGACTCAGGTTGCGCATGACATCCTCCATCGCCTGCATCTCCATGTCGAGCAGTTCCCATTCGTGGGAATCGGGCGGCAGCCCCTTCCGCTTGTTGAAGGCGCGTATGAACTCCATTACCTCGCCCTCGTCCTCCTCCGTCAGCTCGGAATACGTATATGTGTAGTTGTTTTGGAAGTAATTGAGGTGGTTGCGCTTTGGATGGAAGCGCTTGCCCTTCAGCTCGATCAGTTCCTGCGTGTCGTAGACATAGTCGAAGTTGGGGCGATCCGCCTCAAAGGAAAGCTTGCCCGGCATGGCCTTTTCGAATATCTCGAGCATGTGGAAGGGGACGAGCATCATGACGAAGGGCTCCCCCTTCGCCTCGAACGCCTGCTTTGCGGTCAGGATGGTCTCACGCAGTGCATCCGGGTCGTATGACCCTGTTCGCGTCAACGGGGGGAAGAGGAAGCTCTTGCCCATCTCCTCCTCGAGGTTGTCTGCAGCAGCGATGCAGAGGTGGTCGCCGATGACCTTCCAGCTGAACTGGTTGATGTTCCGCCACATATAGAGGGAGGAGAAGGACAGACCAGAGGTCTTGTACTCGTAGCCTTGCAGATATTCCTCCAGTAGTGCGCGGTCGTTGATCGTAATCCTTTCGTCAAAGAGAAACATCGCACCCGCCTACTTCACGATCGCGGAGACCGCTTTGAAGGATGGGTGTGCCGCGCTGCCCATGAGGTCGAACAGGATGGCCTCCGTCGTCGTCACCACCGCACCCGCCTGGGCGAGCCTCGACAGGGCGAACTGCCAGTCTTCCTGTCTGCGGCTTGAGGCGGCATCGGCGGCGAGCAGCACATCGCAGCCCTGTGCGAGGAAGTCGAGTGCCGACTGCATCACGCAGACGTGCGACTCGATGCCGCAGAGGATGACGGAACGGCGCTGCTGCGCTTCAAAGGCCTCGCAGAATGCCGGATCGCGGAGCACGCTGAAGCTCTTCTTGTCCAAGAAGTGGAAGTTTCCCAGCTTGTTGCGCACGAGGGGGTTCTCTGCGGCGGACACGACGTTCTCATCGATGCCGAGCGTCTCCGTCGCCGCGGCCACGATCTCTGTGATCGTCCCGCCCAGACCCTTCGTATATTGCTGTGTAAAGAGCAGGGGGACATTGAGGGTACGGATGCCGCGGATCAGCGTCCCGCAGGCATCGATGAGCCGTTCCTTCTCCTGCATGGCGGGGATGAGCCTCTCCTGCATGTCGATGACGACGAGCAGCGATTCGTCTATGGTGCTTCGGGTGATTTTCATTTCTGTCCTTCCCTTTCTGGATGGAACCTTTCCTCGATGCCGTCTGCCCGTACCTTTTCGAGCAGGGAATACCCGGTCAGGTCGAAGTGCAGCGGTGTGACGGATATGTAGCCTTCCTGGTGCGCGCCGACATCGCAGCTTTCGCATGTCAGTCCATCGTAGCGTATGGGGTAGCCGGAGTATACATAGGCCATACGCCCATCCGGAAGCGTCGTTTTTTCGTACCATTTGTCGTATTCCCGCTGCCCCAGCCTTACGACCTTTGCGCCGTGGATGCGCTCTTTAGGCAGGTCGGGGATGTTGATGTTGAGGACGAGGGTGGGGTCGATGGAGGCGATGTCCGCCCGAGTCGCCTGCACGGCGACCTCCCGCGCCACCGAAAAATCGGCAGGCTCGCGCGCAGCGATGGAAAGGGCAACGGACGGCAGACCGGAGATGGCTCCTTCGAGCGCGGCGGCGGCCGTCCCGGAATAGATCACGTCCGTCCCGAGGTTGCCGCCGTGGTTGATGCCCGAGAAGACCATGTCGAGCGACACGCCCTCTGCGCGCAGCACCTCCACGCCCATCTTCACGCAGTCGGCAGGCGTGCCCTCGAGGGAGAAGGCCATGTCTGCGCCTGGGAACGACACGCGCTCGACGATGACGGGTCGCCCGATGGTGATGCCGTGCCCACAGGCGCTGCGCTGTGCGTGCGGCGCAACCACGTAGACCTTCGCGACCGCCGAGAGCGCCTCCGCGAGATGGCGGATGCCCGCGGCCTCGATGCCGTCGTCGTTGGTTACCAGTAGATTCAAAGAGTCCCTCGCTTTCCACCCGCTGCCGGGTGTCCATTATTTCATATTCTTATCGCATGATTATTGCTGCCATGATTAAGTATATATCATTTTCCCCCAGCGGGAAATATGATAGACTTGCTTCAGTATCAATTCCAG
>JAITHG010000143.1 GCA_031280075.1 Eubacteriales Family XIII. Incertae Sedis bacterium
GGGCGGCCATGTCGACCTCGACATCGAAGTGCCCCGCGTTGCATAGGATGGCGCGATCCTTCATGCGCGCCATGTGGTCGAGCGTGATGACCTTTGCGCAACCCGTCGCAGAGACAAAGACATCGCCAAGGGGGGCTGCCTCGTCCATCGTCATCACCTGATAGCCGTCCATGCGTGCCTCGATCGCCTTGACCGCGTCGATCTCCGTCACGATGACGGCTGCCCCGAGCGCTGCCGCTCGCAGGGCGATGCCCTTGCCGCACCAGCCGTAGCCTGCCACGACGACGGTCTTCGCGGCGACGATGAGGTTTGTGTTGCGCATGATGCTGTCCCAGACGGACTGCCCAGTGCCGTAGCGGTTGTCGAAGAGGTGCTTGCACTTGGCATCGTTCACGGCGAGCATGGGGAAGCGCAGCTTCCCCTCCGCGTCCAAGGCGCGCAGGCGGATAATGCCTGTCGTCGTCTCCTCGCAGCCGCCCCAGATGCCCTCCGCCAGATCCGTGCGCTTCGTGTGCAGCATGGTGACGAAGTCCCCGCCGTCGTCGATGATGATCTGCGGGCGGTGCTCGAGGCACATCTCGATGTGACGGAAGTAGTCCTCTTCGCCCTCCCCGTGCACGGCATAGACCTTGAAGCCCTCTGCCGCGAGGGATGCCGCGACCGGATCCTGTGTGGAGAGCACGTTGCTGCCCGCGATGGCGACATCCGCGCCCGCTGCCGCGAATACACGGCCGAGGTAGCCGGTCTTCGCCTCGAGGTGCATGCACATGCTGACGCGCACACCGTGGAAGGGCTTCTGTGCGTCGGGCAGATCCCGGTAGCGCTTTTCGATGGACGAAAGGAGCGGCATGTTGTGCGCCACCCAGTCGATGCGCCGCTTGCCCTCGGGCGCGAGCGCGATGTCTTTGATTTCGTAGTCCTTCATTTTGTTATGCCTCTTTTCTTGTTCCGTCTGCTAATTTGTCTTCTCATCGACCAATGACTCTGGGGCGAAGCCCCCCTCGGCATCCTCAATGTCCACGCGCTCCAGCAACAGATCTGCACCGTGCACGATGAGTTCATACAGCTCGATGGTGTTGAGCCACTTCTGCGGAATGGCGGACAGCCCGAGGTAGGCCCCGAGCGCGTTGCCCACCATCGGCGGCAGGCTGTCCTTGTTTCCGTCAAAACCGGTGGCGACGTTGATCGCGCCGTCAAAATCGTTCCGGTAGCGCAGCGTGAGGAAGACCGCCAGCGCGACCGCCTCCTCGGAGAGATACCCGTCGCCGATGGACTCCATGCACTTCAGGACGGATCGGTTCCCCGGCGCAAGCTTGACAGCCCGCTCGATGTGGACGGCGCAGGCCTCATGCCCCTCCTGGCATTTCAGTAGCTCGAGGGCAGCCAGCGCCGCCGCCTTCGGCTCCGCCCCCGCGAATATCCCCGCGAGGAAGGCGGCGAAAAAGCCCGCCGCGAGTATGGCATTGGTGTGCCCGTGCGTAAGCGCGGCGCTCTCCGATCCGATACGAAATGCCATTTCCGGGTTGTTCCAAAAATACATGCCGATGGGTGCTACGCGCACGATGCCGCCGCAGCCGTTCGCGTTGTTGATACGGTTTTTCAGTGTTCCATAGCTGTTCGCAATGCAGCCGCCGAGCGTGGAGACGCTCGTCTCTCCCGCCCCCCTCCTTGCGAACAATTCCTCCCATTCAAGGATCTCGCCTTTGAGGATGAACTCATACGCCTTGTCCGCGAGGTTGCCTGTCTGGGTATAGTACCATTTTTGGTACGAATAAAACAGACAGGGCACGTAGGCGTAGATGCCCCGGTTGATGGCGCGGTCGTCCGCCCAGACAAGCCCATCGAGTGTGAACGACGTGAGCTGCGTGTTGTCCGAGATCAGATCCTTGCCTGCCTCCCGGACACCGTAGCTCTTCGCGTCCGCCGTCGCGCCGCCCAGCAGGCAGCCCCTGAAGTACTCTTTGCTGACTTTCATGGCAGTCCGTTCCCCCTAGCATGAAATCCATCTACTCTACGGTAACTGATTTTGCGAGGTTTCTCGGCTTGTCGATGTCGCGCTTGCGCAGCTTTGCGATGTAGTATGCGAGCAGCTGCATGGGGACAACGGACAGCACAGGCGCCACCTCGTCGGCGCACTCCGGGATGTAGACCGTCTCGTCTGACACCTTCTTCACGCGCGTGTTGCCCTTCTTGGCGATGCCGAACACATGGGCGTTGCGCGCCTTGATCTCCTGGATGTTCGAGAGCATCTTCTCATAGAGGGAGTCCTGCGTGGCCAGCACGAAGAACAGCGTGCCCTTGTTGATGAGGGCGATCGTCCCGTGCTTCAGCTCGCCTGCCGCGATCGCGAACGAATTGATATAGGAGACCTCCTTGAGCTTCAGGCTCGCCTCATAGGCGGTCGCCACGTCCAGTCCCCTACCGATGTAGAAGATCTGCTCCTTGATGTAGAAACTTGCCGCCAGTTTCTTGATCTGCCCTTCCGTCTGCAAGGCGGTCTTGAGCTTTTCGGGGAGCGTCTTGAGCTCCTCGACGATGCGCCTGTACTCGCCCTCGTCCAGTACGCCGCGCAGCCTGCCCATGTGCAGGGCAATCAGGTAGAGGCAGATGAGCTGGGTCGTGTATGCCTTCGTGGAGGCGACCGCGATCTCCGGTCCCGCCCACGTGAAGAACACGTCGTCGGACTCGCGGGCGACGCTGCTGCCGACCACGTTGCAGATGGAGAGCACGCGCGCGCCCTTGCGCTTCGCCTCG